>JANYFS010000216.1 GCA_025359705.1 Deinococcales bacterium
TTCTTGAACGTCCCGGTAGCTCAGAGGAAAGCGGTGATACAACCAGACAGCGTGCTGGATGATGGTCATAGGAAAACGGTGGCGGTAAGGCTTGAGGTCGGTCACGGAGGGTCAGTCTACTCCACCCCGATTAAGGCAACACAACCGTGCGAAGAGGGGTGGCCTGAACTTCAGACCCTCCAGCCCTCAGTCTGCCACGATGCCAATTAAGGCAACACAACCTGTGAAACTCCTCCATGCTTGGCTGAGGTGGTCCAAGAGCACTTTTCCTGGACAGGGAACTCAAACCTTTTGGACCCAGGTGTCTTGCAGGTTCACGGTGAGTCGGATGGGCAAATCTGTACTGCTCTCTCCAAGGTGCAAATGGAAGACCCCCCTCTCGGCCACCCAGGCCTGTTCGGTGTCATTAAAGAAAGCAAAAGAGCGCATGTCCAGGGGCAAGGTGATGGTCTGCGCCTCGCCCCCTTGCAGGCTCACCTTGGCAAAACCTTTAAGTTCTTTGATGGGACGTTCCAGGGTGGACTCCTCGTCTTGCACATAGAGCTGCACCACGGTCTGACCTGTACGGTTTCCAGTGTTTGTGACCTTCACGGTAACATCGAGGGTGTCAGTGGACCCGAAAATTTCCTTGCTGATCTGGGCATCCGAGAGCTCAAAAGTGGTGTAGCTGAGGCCATGCCCAAAAGGGAACAAAGGGGTCAGGCCCTGACGATCCACATGACGGTATCCGATGAACAGGCCTTCTTGATACTCCACATGACCGTTCTTTCCCGGGTACTGCAGATTCGGGGTTTCCGGGTGGGTGGGGTCATCTGAAAGCCGGGCAACAAATGTCTGGGAGAGGCGGCCCCCGGGATCGGCCTGTCCCAGCAGCACATCGGCAATGCTGTGTCCAGCTTCCTGGCCAGGGAACCAGGCCTGCAAAACCGCAGGCACTTCTTCCAGCCAGGGCATCAACACTGGACCTCCGGTTTGCAAGACCACAATGGTGTTCTTGTTGGCTTTCAGCACCGCCTTGACCAGTTCGTCCTGGCCACCAGGGAGATCCAGACCCCAGCGGTCGGCCCCTTCGGTTTCCCACTCACCATTTGTACCAATGAACACCACTGCGTAATCCGCCTGGGCAGCGAGGTCAGCAGCGTCTTGCACACTGGACTCTGGCAAAGGCTTGCGAAATCCGAAACGCACAGCTTTGAGCCCCGAACCTTGGGTCTGGAAATCGATACTGATGGTGTGCTCTCCGGCCTCCAAGATCACTTCTACCCGCACTTCATCGCTGCCAAAACCAAAGTAGGTTTCTCCAGGCTTGAATTCTTCCCAGTTGCTGATCACGACCTGGCCATCTAAGTGCAGGCGGCTGAGCCCAGCGCTGAGCAGGCCCAGTTCATACCGTCCCGTTTCGGTGATCTGCAGGGTGGTGGTGATCTTGGCCCGGAACTCGCCGGGCACCCCTTCAGGCAAAGAGAACCACAGCATTTCACCCCGCTCCCAGGTTTCGGTGGCCAAGAGTCCGTCCTGATCCATGGCCTGGTACTCAATGTGCAGGGTCTGTTCATAAACGGGAAGGTATTTGTCATTGTGGCAGCCGATGTGGGAGGATACCTGACTTTCTCCCAGCTGGGCAGTGAGGCCCTCCAGAGGGGAGACCTGACGGTGGGCATTCATCTGGGCACTGCCTCCACCCATCACCTGCCCTTTGATCCCATTGGGCCCAATCACGGCGATTTTCGTTCCGGCAGGCAGGGGAAGGATTCCACCCTGGTTTTTCAGCAGTACGGTGCCTTCTGCACCTGCTCGGCGGATCACTTCACGGGTGTCCTCATATTCTTCGGCCTGTTCGTTTTCGTAACGCACGTCCAGGGGGTTTTCCAGCGCGCCAGTGCGCGCGAGCAAGTTCAGCACGTTGCGGGCTGCGTTTTTGACGGCTGCTCGGATGGCTTCGTCATTTTTTGCTTCTTCGAGCAGGCTGAGGCGCACCCGGGCTGGACCGGGCATTTCCAGGTCAAGTCCAGCAGTCACGCTCTCTCCAGCAGTGTGGCTGCCAAACCAGTCGGACATCACCAGGCCGTCAAAACCCCATTCGGTACGCAAAATGTCGGTGAGGAGGCGTTTATGTTCGCTGGCATACGTGCCGTTCACCTTGTTGTAGGCACTCATCACCGCCAGGGTTTGGCCTTCTTTCACGGTCATCTCGAAAGGAATCAGGTACAGTTCCCTGAGCGCCCGCTCGGGGATGTCGCTGGAGATGGTGTTGCGTTCAAATTCACTTTCGTTGCCCGTAAAGTGCTTGACGGTGGCGGCCACCCCACGTTCTTGCAGGCCCTGCACGTAAGCCACCCCGAGTTTTCCCGTCAGGTAAGGATCCTCGGCGTAGCTTTCAAAGTTGCGTCCGTTCAGGGTGCTGCGAAAGAGGTTTATGGTGGGGGCCAGCAGGACAGATGCACCCTTGCCCTTGGTCTCTCTGGCGAGGTGTTGCCCGACTTCCCGCAAGAGATCCACATTCCAGGAGCTTCCCAGGGCAATCCCAACCGGAAAAGCGGCGGTTTTCTTACCTCCCACCAAGGGTCCACCTCCCCGCACACCAGCAGGACCGTCACTGACTTTGAGCTGGGGGATGCCCAGGCGCTCGACGGCCACCGTGCGCCAGAAATCTGCGCCAGAAAGCAGAGAAACCTGTTCTTCCAGGGTGAGTTGTTCGAGCAAGGCTTCAACGGTTTTGGAAAGGGTCTGGGTCATGGAACTCCTTGGGGATCTGGAAAGATGAATTACTAAGGTTGGTTTACTAAATTGATCCTAGTGGATGACGACAGGCATACATTAACTTAAAGTATAGGTTTGAATCGTTCAAAAGATCCATGGCTTCACTTTATCAAGTAAGCGTGTCCTTGCCTGTGGTCATCCACTAGTAGTGGGTCACTTGTCACGGTATTCGGTATTGAGTAGGCTAGGGAGAGGAGGTACCCATGAGTCGCCGTCGCAACGAAGCCCTACGGGAGTTGACTGAGCAGGAAACCCAGACCCTCACCATGCTCGCCCGCTCCCAGCGCGTTCCTGCCGTACAATCTCGTCGTGCTGGAATCCTACTCGAAATTGCTCAGGGTCGGAGTTTGCTCGAGGCCGCTCGAACACAGGGCTACCTAGATGGCGACACAGCCTCGAGTCTGGTCACGCGCTTCAACCTCGAGGGGTTGGGCGTACTGATTCCGCGTCACGCTGGGGGTCCTGCGGTGGAATATGACGTGGAAGCCCAAAAGCGGATTCTGAGTCTGGCTTTGAGCAAACCTGACCTCGAGGAACACGGCACCAACACCTGGTCCTTGACAACGTTACAGACGGTGTTGCGTGCTCAGGGGATGGAGACAGTCAGTACCCACACCATCTGGAAAACCTTGAAAGGAGCTGGGGTGAGTTGGCAACGCTCGAGAAGTTGGTGCGCTACAGGACAGGCTACTCGCCTGCGTAAATCGGGCCGAGTGGCTGTGACCGATCCGGACACCGAGGCAAAAAAAAGTTGATTGAGCGGGCATATACCCAGGGTGAAGCCTTAGGAATCTCGGTGTGGTGTCAAGATGAGGCTGGACCGTATCAAACTCGAGCGTATGACGGACAAAGTTGGCGAACTCAGGGTCAGCCTCAGAAACAGGATGCCGAATACGTGCGTGCAGGGACGGCGAAGATGCTGACCCTGTTCCAACCCTCGAGCGGTATGGTGCGGGCTAAGGGAGTGGAGCGCAGCACTAACGCGATTTTGCACCCTTGGCTCAAAACGGAACTCGAGGCCATACTGGCTGAGCTGTCCCCACCCCCAGAACGAAGTCTGGATGAGACAAAGCTGTTGTGGAAAAGCTGGCAGCAGGATATGACGGTGAAATACACTTTGCTGCATAACCCTGTTCCTCTGCGCCTGATACTGGTGTGGGATAATCTGATTGGTCATCACAGCGGAGATATTGTGTTGTGGCTTTATCAACACGGCATTATGCCCTTATTTACGCCGATCAAGGGAAGCTGGCTGAATATGCGGCCAGGCTCCAGGGGGTGCCGTTTTGGCCAAGACAGGCAGAAAGTGTACAGCGTATCTTGGTGCGTCGCGCACTCGACGGCACTCATCCGACCAGCCCACAGCAAATCATCACTTCGCTCGAGGGAGCGGCTCGAGGCTGGAACAAACAACCTACCCCGTTCACTTGGGGTGGGAAACGTCGGGCGAGACGGGAACGTGCGCGTTTGAGAAGGCTGGGTGGCTCGGGAGCCACCGTGGAATCATTATACCGAATACCGTGACAAGTGACCCACTAGGACAGAACTAAAAAGTGTTCTAAAGCATTTGCAGAAATATAGAGCTAAGACAGACGGATGAAGGCATTATATAAGGACTTGTGCGTGCGGGTGGTGGGATCACCAAATCGCTGGCGCTGGAGAGTTCAATGATAAGGACTTGCGTGTGCGGGTGGTGGAGGCCCGTGAAGGCGGTGAAAGTATTGCCTAAGTCGCCCATCAGTGAGGACCTCACCTGAACCTTTGTGCCCAGAAAAGTGAACTGATCCTACTCGAATGGTGAGCATAGTGACTCATACCCGAAAGACCGCCCCGAAAATCTCTTACACTTGAACATTGATGCCAAGACCCTTTGAAAGTACGACCACACCAGACAAAAACATTCCGTTCAAAACCCAACTCTCCGATTTGCTCGAGACCCTGCATCTGGTGTGGCGTACTTCGCACAGCCAGACGATTTTTTTGGTGGTTCTCAGCGTGTTACAAGCCTTTCTTCCGGCGGCGACTTTGTGGGTCAGCAAACTCTTGCTCGACGCCATCGCTCTGACGGTCAGTGGACGGCTCGAGCAGGCGGGGGGTGAACCGCGCCTCATTGGACTTCTAGGCATTCAGGTGGGCATCGGGGTGGTGGGGATGCTGCTCTCGAGCTTGTTCAGCACCGTGCGCGAGTTGCTGGGCGACAGCCTGCAAAACAACATCTCGATGCGGATTCTGAGCAAGGCCGGAATGCTCGATGTGGAGAGCTTCGAAAACCCCGAAACCTACGATTCGCTGCAAAACGCTTACCGCGAGGTGGGGGTAAGGCCCTTAGGGGTGCTGACCCAGGTGGTGGGGCTGGTGCAGGCCCTCATCACCCTGACCAGCATTGGCGCACTAATGGCTGGGCTGGGCTGGGCGGTGCTTCCCCTCGTTCTGTTGGCGACGGTGCCGGGGGTGTGGGTATCGACCAAGTTCGGGGCCGAGAATTACCGCATGATTCGCTATCGTACCCATGAAACAAGGGTGCAGAACTATCTGGGCAGCGTGCTCACCTCGGATACGTTGGTCAAGGAGGTGCGGCTGTTCCACTTCGAGCCGTACCTTCTGGGCCGCTGGCAGGATTACTACAACACGTTTCGTGCCCAACTGGTGCCGATGATTCGTGGGCGCAATTTGTGGAGTTTGGGCGCGTCGGTGCTTTCAGCTTTACTGATTGGAGTAGCCACGCTTCAGGTGCTGGAAAAGGCCATCGCGGGTCATCTCACGGTGGGGGATTTCTCACTGTTCGTGCTGGGCATCTCGCAGGTTCAGGGCCAGTTTTCCACTTTGCTGACCGGCTTTTCGGGGATCTATCAAAATTTGCTTTACATGCGAAATCTTTTCGAGTTCCTCGAGTTGCCCGCTCGAGATTTGGACGCGGGCATCGAGTTTAAGGGCGAGATTTTGAGCGTCGAGTTCGATAACGTGGGTTTTCGATATCCGTTCTCGGACAACAACGTGCTCGAGGGAGTTTCCTTTAAAATCATCAAGGGTCAGGCGCTGGCGCTGGTAGGCGAGAACGGTGCGGGCAAGACCACCATTGTCAAACTGGTCACTCGCCTGTTCGAGCCGACTTTGGGCCGGGTGCTGATCAATGGACAGGACGCGGCGCAGTTCTCGGTTCGATCGCTTCAGGCGGCCATGAGCATCATCTTTCAGGATTTTGGGCAGTACCAGATGAGCGTGCGCGAAAACGTGGTTTTGTCCGATGTGGACGCCTTCAAAATCTCGAGTAAGGACTCGGGCAAAGTTGAGTTAAACAAGTCCGAGGCCGAAGTCCAGCTCGAGCAAGCTACCTCGAGCGCCGGGGCCGCTTTCGTGGGTGAACTGCCGAAAGGCTTCGACACCCAGCTCGGTAAACTGTTCCAGGGCGGGCGCAACCTCTCGGGCGGGCAGTGGCAACGCCTAGCCCTGGCCCGCCTGTATTACCGCAACGCCTCGATGCTGATTTTCGACGAACCCACCGCCGCGCTCGACGCCAACGCCGAATTTGAAGTGGTGGAGTCGCTACGGGCGCACTCGAGCAAACGCATCACGGTCATCATCTCACACCGCTTTTCTACCGTGCGTCTAGCCGATTTTATCGTGGTGCTTGAGAATGGTCGGATCAAGGAACATGGCACACACGAAGAGTTGCTCGAGCTGGACGGAAAATATGCTGGGATGTACCACTTGCAGGCGAGGGGGTATGTTTAAAAGGTTGTGTTGCCTTAACTTGGCCTGTAGCAGATAGAGGGCAGGGGTGGCCTGAAGTTCAAGCCACCCCTGCCGCGACGGTTGACCACGTCTGGAACGCTTGTTTGTAGTTACTTCTCAAGAATTTGAACTCGAAGGAAAAAAGGTGTCTGGGAACTTTGTAGGCAGGATAAATTTGCCAAAATATCCGATCAGGGGCTGGTTTTTTGGGTTCATCCATGCCAATCGCCGCGCATTCTTCTATCCTATTTTTTCTTTTTTCTATCCTGTCTTATGGTTGGCAACCTTTCAAAAGTTCAAAAATAGAGTCTAGGTGGCAAAACCGCAAATCAGAGGATAAGACAGGATATTTTTGAAAAGCTTGAGCTGATAGGTGTTTTTCGGGATTTTGTCATAACATATTCTGTGCCTGT
>JANYFS010000283.1 GCA_025359705.1 Deinococcales bacterium
TGAATCGCCTTTTAGATCCAGTTGAGATTTACGCTCGAGTGGCGGGTCAGCAAACGCCAATTCACCAAATCTCTCGAGTGATGAATTTGCACTCCGGGAAACCATTCAAAAGTCGAAGTTGCAATATAGTAATCTTCGCCAACGCGCAAAATGCTAGGATCGGGGTTAAACCCTGGTAAGATGGGATTTTGAATCATCACGGTTGAAGTTTGTGATGTTTCAAGTTCTTGGACTGTAGAAGAATCGGGGGTCACTGTATGTACTCCTATGGATGGTGTGGCAGCGTGATCTGATGATGTAGTTCGATGGTGTAGTTCGATGGTCTGGCTCGAGGAAATCTTAAAAAGGTGGGGAAAGGTTCAGGTAGGTTCAGGTAGGTTTATTTAGGAGTATTAAGCAGTACATCACGCAAAGCAAAGTAAGCAGGCTTGGGCTTGTAATCCATATCAAAGATCAAAGGTTTACTACCCGAACGCCACGAGTACATATCAGTATATCCCCACATAATGAAGGCATTGCACTTGACCTCGAGGCAGACCCGCAATAAATCTCCGTAGGTTTGAGCTTGTTTTTTGAGTTTATCAGTCATGGGTGCGTCACCTTTGAGTTCTACGTCCACCTCGGTCAACTGCACATCCAAACCCAGTTTGCGAAAACGCTCGAGATTTTCTTTCATTCGAGTGTGTTCTACCGAAAAGTTCATATCCACATGAGTTTGAAAGCCTACTCCATTGATTGGTACGCCTTTAGCAAGCAAACTCTTGACCATTTGATACATCGCGTCACTTTTACCATTTATTCCCTCGACATTATAGTCGTTATAATACAATTTAGCAGCAGGATCGGCTTCATGAGCAGTTCTAAAAGCAATCTCGATGAATTCTGGGCCAATCAGTTTTATGAAGGGCGAGTTTTCACGGTAAGGATTGGGATTCCCAGCAGTATCCGAAATACTTTCGTTGACCACATCCCAAATCGGGACTTTACCTTTAAAGTGGGTCACTACTCCAATGATATGGTTTTTCATTTCGGTGATCAAGGCTTCTTTAGTTTCGATATTGCCCACATATTTAGGCAATTGTTCATGCCAAACCAAGGTATGGCCTTTTAAGATCTGTTTATTTTTATCGGCATATTTTAGAAAGAGATCCGCTAGACTAAAATTGAAATCACCTGGAGTGTTGTTGATCGACCCCCATTTCATGGTGTTTTCAGTGACCACCAGGTTATACTCTCGAGCCACACCTTCGCCCAAATCGGGAGCATCGGGATCGAATACATTGGCATTGATCGCTCCACCAATCACAAACCCTCGAGCCTCCGCCGCTTGGCGCAAGGTCATTTCGGCGGCAGGGCCAGGTGGAACCGCTTGGGCGCTCGAGGTTAGGGCGGCGCAAGCCAGAGCAGTTAATGCCGCAGCGCCCAAAACCCCACTCTTTTTACCAGGTGATTGACCCAGTGATTGACCCAGTGATGTATGCATGTTGAACACTCCTTTACCTGACCCACTCGAGCTTATGCCTTTTTCTTAATATTTCTTGGTTTATATTTCTCGGTTTATATTTGGTTAGTCATATCTAACATCTTCGGTCATTACTTTGTATGAGGCTTGAGTTAAAATTCTCGGATTTTGTCTTTTTTGATGAGTTTTAATCAGTTTTAGCTCACTTATCATCAAAATCGGGTTTTTATTGGTAGGCTCGAGGGCATCAATCATCAACGGGCCATCGCCGTGGATTCGCGCACCAATAAAGGAGTGGCAAAAGTGATGTGGGGTGGTTTTTTGCCCTCGAGCAAGCTCAAGGTAAGCCGAGCTGCACCCTGACCCATTTCAAACATCGGTTGGCGAATGGTAGTCAGGGGGGGGATAGCAAACAAAACATATTGCAAGCCGTCGAAACCCACTAAAGAAATATCGTCGGGAACCCTCATCCCACGGCGGTAAAAGGCCAGTCTTGCGCCACAAGCCATTTGATCGTTGGCACAAAACACCGCAGTAAAACGGTTCCCCCTCGAGAGCAAGGTTTCCACTGCAAAGAGGCCCGATTGTTCGGTATACGCGCCCTCCACTACCAGTTGATGATCGTAGGGAATACGAGCAGACTCGAGGGCTTGGCGATACCCTTGGAAGCGGTCTATGGCATCCAAGTTGCTGGGAATTCCGGTGATGTGGGCAATACGGCGGTGGCCTAAGTCAATCAAATGTTTGGTGGCATCAAAGCCGCCCTTCACATTGTCGATATAGATACACTGCTCCTCGAGTCCCGAGACCTTACGGCCCACGATGACCAGCACCGTAGAACGGGCCAACTCCACCAAAAGAGGGTCGGGCAAAAACCCACCCACGATGATCATGGCATCCACCCTGCGGCGGCCCAGTACCTCGAGTACCCGTTTTTCTTCGCTTTTGCGGCTGTGTCCGCCTGCAAAAATGGGGTCGTAGTCGCTATCCTCGAAACCAAACTCAATGCCTTGCACGGTTCCATCGAAAAAAGGGCTGTTGAGTTCTTGGGTCAGCACCCCCACGGTCATGGACTGGCCCCGTTTTAGCCCTTGGGCCAAGATATTGGGCTGGTAGTCCAGCCGTTCGATTTCGCCCATCACCTTTTGACGGGTTTCTGGAGTGACCCGCGCGGTTCCACTCAAAATTCTGGAAACGGTACTCGGTGAAACCCCCGCTGCTCTTGCTACATCTGTAAGTGTCACAACTTCAGCCACCTATACCACCTCCTTTGTTTTAAGCCAACTTGTTTTGAACAAGCCTACCCAAGTATTTGCCTAAATTTGACCAGTTTTGCCCAATCTCAATAATGGATCTTGAGATTAGATATCGGGTTATTGACCCCAACTATTGAACTAGAGTGCGACCACAACACTAAATTTTGTGTTGGAGCCACGAACAAATTGGATTAAAGAAACTATAAGAGTTTGAGCAAACGTTGTCAAGTAAACCCGCACACCTTTTAAGTCAGCCTGACCAAAAGTTGACCCAAAAATCGGCATTTTTCAAATCTGAACTCAAACCCAATATCGGGCCTGGATCGGGTCTGGCAGGGTGTAACACATCAGATATTGGGCAAGTAACCTCTCCTTAAAAATGACCCTGAAGATGACCTGAAAATGACCTGAAAATCTTGCCTGCTAGACAAACAGGACTGCAAAGCGTTACCTTAAAGCAGAATTCACAACTGATTAAAACTGAGCATGAAATGAGCGTGAAATGAGCATGAAAAAATTTAAAATTGCTCGAGTGATCCAAGCACCGATGCTTGTTTGGCTCCGTTTTGTAAGCGCTTCAGACATCATTTTTTGGACTTACACTCTACTAGATTTGCTCGAGCTAGACCCGCCAAGTACCCCACACATTTGGCATCATTTTGAACATAATATCAAATATCATTTTGAACATTATTTTGAACATTATTTTGAGAATGGTCTTGAGGATGGTCCTCAAAATACCTCGGTGTCGTCTCCCTAATTCTTCGGCATTGGGCCGTGAACTAGCGCTCTTTGGGGCGAATATCACACCCAAATCACCCCTTACCGAGTTGGATTTATAGAGATTATTTTGAGTTAATCTCTGTTACGATCCCACTTCGTAACCCCTCGAGTGCGGCGCAGTTTTGAGAACAGCGCAATTCTGACCAAAAATATTTATTTTCATGAGAAATGTGTATTTTTGCCCAAAATATCCACTCGAAAACATCCGTAAAAAGAGAGGTAAAACATGTACAGAACAGCATTTTTGACCGTAGCTTTGCTAGGAATAACGTTTGCCCAAATTTCCGCCCAAACTCCCCTCGAGAAAGGTACCCATACCAATCTGCAAAACAATCTGCAAAATGAGGCACAAATTGAAGCTCGAGTGCAGGATTTGCTGTCCAAAATGACCTTGCCCGAAAAAATTGGGCAAATGATTCAAATCGATGTACTGCGAATGATGGGCGACCCCAGCAATGAATGGGATCGTGGCCCGCTCGAGGCGAGTTGGATGAAGATTGTGCTGGACGACTACCAAGTGGGTTCGATTCTGAGTGGTGGCGGAGCGGCTCCTGTTCCCAACACCCCTGCCAACTGGCTGGAGATGACGCAAAAAGTAAAAAATTATGCCCTCGAGCATTCCCGCCTGAAAATCCCGCTGCTGTACGGTGTGGACGCGGTTCACGGTCACAACAATGTGCAAGGTGCGACTTTTTATCCACATAACATTGGACTCGGCGCAACTTTCGACCCCCAATTGGTGGGCGAATTGGGCCGACAAACCGCGCTGGCAGTGCGTTCTACTGGGATTTTATGGAATTTTGCACCCGTGGCGGATTTGGGCCGCGACCCGCGCTGGGGACGTTTTTATGAAACTTTTGGTGAAGATCCGGTTCTCACCTCGAGCCTGGTGACGGGGCAAATCAAAGGTCAGCTCGAGGGGGGCGGCATTGCCACAATCAAACATTTTTATGGTTATGGTAGCGCTTTAAATGGGGTGGATCGCGGTGACACTCCGCTCGAGGATGCGGTTTTGCGCCGCTATGACCTACCCGCCTACCGCGCTGCCGTGCAAGCTGGAGCGCAAACCGTGATGGTCAATAGTGGCTCGGTACGGGGGGTTCCTGCCCACGCCTCGAGCGAGATTCTGCAAACCCTGCTGCGCCAAGAGCTGGGGTTTAAGGGTGTGGTGCTATCCGATTGGGAGGATGTGCTGAAAATCCAGACCGTTCACCGCTTTGCCAGCACCTACAAAGAGGCGATTAAGTTGTCGGTGAATAGCGGGGTGGATGTGGCAATGATTCCGCACGATGCCGCGACCTATGCCCGTCTACTGACCGAATTGGTGCAAGAAGGTGCAGTGAGCCAAAAACGGATTGATCAGGCAGTGGGAAATATGCTGCGGCTCAAGCTCGAGGCGGGTTTGTTTGATGCGCCTGCGCCCAAGGTTGCGAACGTTTCGCTGGATAATCTAAAAAATCCCGCGCTGGCAAAGCGGGCCGCCCTCGAGAGTATGACTTTGCTGGAGAACACAAATCATATTTTGCCCCTGAAAACCAGTTTTAAAAAACTGACCGTAGCGGGCGATAGCGCGGATGTGGTAGATCGACTTTTGGGGGGCTGGAGCATCAACTGGCAAGGCTTGGGCAATGATCAGGTAAGTGGGGTCAATACCGTTTGGCAAGCGCTGCAAAACCAAACTCCCAAAACTACCCGCTTGGTTTTGGCAACGAATGCGCTCGAGTTGAAAACGGAGGCCGCTAGTTCGGATGCCTTGATCTTGGTTTTGGGTGAAAAACCTTACGCTGAGGGCCAGGGCGACACTGCCAACCCCACCCTCAACTCTGCCCAAAGTGAGCTGCTCAAGGCAGCCAAAGCCAGCAAAAAACCAGTGGTTTTGGTTTTGCTGGCGGGCCGCCCACTGATCTTGCCCGAACTGCCCAGTGCTTTACTGATGGCTTATTTGCCTGGCAGCATGGGCGCAGAGGCGATTGCCGAAACCCTGTGGGGCAGAGCCAACCCCAGCGGCAGGTTGCCCTTCAGTTACCCCAAATCCAGCGACCAGCTCCCGATGAATTACAACCGTGCCAATGCTTCTACTTACGCACCGCTGTACCCTTTTGGCACAGGACTCAGCTACACCACCTTTGGCTATAGCCAGTTGAAAGCCCAACAAATCGGCAGCACCATCAGCGTATCGCTCGAGGTGAAAAATACCGGCAAGCTCGAGGGGGATCACATTGTGCAGCTTTATGCCGCAAAAGGTAGCACCCAACGGCAATTGGCGGCCTTCGCTCGAGTGAACCTAAAGCCAGGCCAAAGCAAAACCATCACGCTAGCGTTCCCCACTTCCAATTTGGCAACCCTCTCGAGCGATGCCAAGGGTCAATTTGTGGGAGGGATATTCAGCTTGAGTGTAGGTGATGTGAAAATGGATTTGGCTTTAAAATAATAGGGAAAGTAACAAGTATGTCAAAAATTCCCTCGAGCATTACTCTTTTTTGGGTAGCTCGAGGGTTTTTTGTGGAAAATGATCAAGTCTTGCAATTCGAGGTGGGTTAGCGCTATCATTAAATATGAAAAAAGACAGTAACGTTATCCAAATTCACCGAGTAACATTCTCCCAGTTTCAATCTCCCCCACAATTTTCTGGGGAGGTGCTGGCATGACCCGCCTTCAGATTTTTCAGGTGGATGCGTTTGCCTCGAGGGTGTTTCGGGGCAATCCTGCGGCGGTGGTTCCGCTCAAGGCTTGGCTTGCCGACCATGTGATGCAAAGCATTGCCCTCGAGAATAATTTGGCAGAGACTGCTTTTTTTGTACCTCGAGCGGACGGAAAGTTTGACATCCGCTGGTTTACCCCCAGCCAAGAAGCCCCCATCTGCGGTCATGCGACTTTGGCAACCGCTTGGGTGCTGCTGAACAAACTGGGTTACAGCCAACAGGAAATTACCTTTCACAGCCCGTTGGCAGGGGAATTGAAAGTGCGGCAGCGTGGGGAATTACTCGAGTTGGATTTCCCGCGTTACGACTACCAGCGCATTTTTGAGTACCCCGAAGATCTGATCGCAGGCATTGGGGTTACACCCCTCGAGGTGTACCATTCTCGAATTGGTTACTTTTGTTTGCTGGAAAGTGAGGCGGCGGTGCGAGCAGTACGACCCCAAAATGCACCCCTCGAGCGGCTACACCCCAATTGCACCATCGTGATGGCTCCTGCACAAGCACAGCAAGGTGACACTTGCGATTTTGTCTCTCGAGATTTTGCGCCTGGCATGGGTGTTCTCGAAGATCCTGTGACGGGTTCCAACCACTGCGTCTTAGCCCCACTGTGGGCCGAGAAACTGGGAAAACTCGAGCTACACGCACGGCAGGTCAGCGCCAGAAGTGGGGATTTATGGTGCAAACTGGCTGGAGACCGCGTTCACATTGCGGGAACGGTGGTTCCTTACCTCGAGGGGTTTATTGAAGTTCCCGATTCGCTCGAGTAGAACCACCATCAAAAAGCACCGCTCGAGCCTGCATATTGCGCTCGAGCGGTGCTTTTCATTTCAGATCTTTTAGCGCATTTGTCCGAGTCATGAACGGGCCAATCGCCCTACTCAAAAAATGATTTATCTGTCTGAAACACGGTAGTTATGATCATGCCTTAACGGAAAACGGAAAACGGAAAACGGAAAACGGAAAACGGAAAACGGAAAACTGCTCTAAAGCAAACCCTTGGTCGAGGGCAAGGCTTCCGAAGTCACTCGAGTGGACAAATACAATGCTCTTGCAAAAGCCTTAGTGATCGCCTCCACCACATGATGAATCTCGAGACCCGCCAACAGGCGCACATGCAAAGTCACCCCCGCATGGTTGCAAAAGCCGCGTAGGAATTCGCGCAAATGGTAAATGGTGTAGCCGCGAATATCGCCCATCACCCCCAATTTTTCGGGTTCAAAGGCCAAATGTGCGCGACCCGAAAAGTCCAGCACCACATGAGCCAAAGTTTCATCCATTGGCACAAAAGCATCGGCATAGCGTTCGATGCCTTTGCGGTCAGCTAGGGCGCGGTGGAAGGCTTGGCCCAGAGCAATGCCGCTATCTTCGGCAAGGTGATGCACATCCACCTCGAGGTCGCCTGTGGCTTGCACCACCAAACCCAAACGCCCATGCCGACGAATCTGCTCGAGCATATGATCCAAAAAGCCGTGTCCTGTGGAAAGTGGCCCCTCGAGGGGGGCATCGAGGTGAAGTTCGATTTTGATTTGGGTTTCTAAGGTGTTGCGCTCGAGGCTGACATATCGCATGGGGGAAATTATAGCGACAAGACTCGAGTGAGATTTGGGCAAGATTTGGGCGCGGCAAGCAACACCGCTACAGGATGGTGTTTTAAAACATGATCGAAATGATCGTACTTCTAACCGACAACGGATTACGGATCACCGACAACTTCCCTAAAACAATTCTTCCACCGCCAAAAATGCCGAGATCTCCCCTGCACCCACCCTCGAGCGTTGCAGCTCCAGCAACACACCTTGCTCGAGGGAAAAGCGCTCCCAGAGTTGCTCGCGTAGCAGGTTCTCGAACCAAAATTGCTGTTGGTTTTGGCGCTTTTGGGCCAGCTTCGCCGTTCCCAAGGTATCGAAATACTCCAAACATGTTTGCCACAACTCGAGCAGTCCTGTGGCTTTTTGCCCGCTAGCCTGTAACACTCGAGGTCGCCAAGGGGCATCGTGCGGGGTCAGCAAGGTTAGGGCAGCGGTCAGTTCGGCGCTGGCCCGTTGGGTGGCGGTAAACTCGAGGTCAGCTTTGTGTACCACCACCAGATCCGCCAGTTCCATAATTCCACGTTTGATGCCTTGCAGCTCGTCTCCCGCATTGGGCAAGGTCAACAGCATAAACAGATCGGTCATCTGGGCCACAGCAGTTTCGGATTGGCCCACCCCCACAGTTTCCACAATGATCAAATCAAAACCCGCCGCTTCACAGGCCAAAATACACTCGAGGGTGCGCCGCGCCACTCCACCCAAACTGCCCGCCGCTGGGCTGGGCCGCACAAAAACCTGCGAATGGTTGGCAAGTTGCTGCATTCTGGTTTTATCTCCCAAAATAGAACCACCTGTGCGGCTCGAGCTGGGATCTACGGCGAGAACTGCAATTTTTTGTGGAGCTTGACTAAGATTACCCTCGAGCAACAGCATTCCCAAGGCTTCGATCAAGGTACTTTTTCCCACTCCAGGCACACCCGAAATCCCAATCCGTTTGGATTTACCCGAAAAAGGCAAAATTCCCTCGAGCAATTCGCGTGCCAGAGAGCGGTGTGCTGGATTTTGACTCTCCAGCAAAGTGATGGCTTTAGACAAAGCTCGGCGGTCTCCTGCCAAAACTCCCTGTTGCATCTGTTGTGCATCCGAACTCATGGCTCGAGTGTAGCCGAAATCGGGTGAACATAAGATTTTTTAAGGTTGACTTTACGGCTGACTTTACGGAGTCTCGGGCGGAGCTATTGGTTCGACCAGTGGGGTTCCATCGCCCAACGCAATCCCTTTGGTAGCACATTTGGGGATGTTCGCAAAGGTCTCGAGCGGATTGACAGGCAGTTTCTCGAGGGGATCGATCCAAGTATAGGTGCCTTGCTGCTTTACCTCTTTCCATAAGACTTGATTATTATCATCAAAATAAAAAGTCCAGTTGATTGTGTTATTCGCGCCTGCCGCGCCTTGAATTTCTGCATATCTCAGTTTTCCAGCCTGATCATAGATATAATCCAGACCATAATAAACATCTTTGGTATACGTCTCGAGATAGTAGGCTCGAGGGTTGTTTTGGGCATCTGAATTAAGCACTCGAGCTTCGCTTAATCCATCACAGCCCCCCAAATCTTGGGTATCCACGTTATCAAACTCGAGGCGATTGACTTCGGATTGAATCGCCTTAATCGCTTTGATTTTGGGGCTGGCTTGCCAGTTTTCTGCGGTGAGCTTTTGAGCGTTTGCCAGATTCAAACAAAACAAACCTATTGTGAGCAAACCTATTGTGAGACATTTTGTCGTAGTTCTCATTTTTCCTCCAAGAAGTTTCGAGAAACTGGCAGATGAACAGATGAGGTTAAATCTCATTGCAAATTCATAGCCATACCCGCTCGCATAACTTAGCTTAATCCTCAATCGATGAGGTTAAACCTAACGGTTCGGTTAAGTGGTCTTTAGGCTCATCTTATATTTATTTATGAATGTTTTTTGAGAAAATCTAAATTCTTGATAGCTCTATCAATTAAACCAAAGGACTTTTATACGAAAAAACCCCCACATATTGCGGGGGTTTAGATATTCACTTTGCTTAGGGACCTTGAGGTTCGGGGGCTGCTGTACCATCACCCAGGTTGATCACTCGAGTGGAGCATTTAGGCAAAGTCAAGAAGGTTTTTACCGCATCAAAAGGCATAGTGGTCATGGGGTCGATCCATTTAAAGCTACCTTTTTGTTTAAAATCTTTCCATAACACTTGATTTTGACCGTCAAAATAAAAAGTCCAATTGGCAATATTACCTAAGCCTGCGGTTCCTTCAATTTCGGCATAGCGTAACTTTCCAGCTTTATCGTAGGTATAATCGAAGCTGTAAGATACATCACTCTTGTGGGTCTCGAGATAGTAGGCTCGAGGGATCTTTTTAGCATCATAGTTCAACACTCGAGCTTCGGTCTCACCCGTGCAATTGGTTAAGTCTTTGGTGTCGATGTTGGCAAACTCCATCGCATCAATTTCAGTTTGAATGACTTTGAT
Source organism: Deinococcales bacterium (assembly GCA_025359705.1). Taxonomy (GTDB): domain Bacteria; phylum Deinococcota; class Deinococci; order Deinococcales; family Deinococcaceae; genus JACMOA01. Next base: position 10,248 of record JANYFS010000283.1, read on the forward strand.
CTCTTTAATCTTGGGGCTAGTTTGCCAGTTTTGTGCGGTTAATTGTTGGGCCGAGGCCAAACCAAAAAACAAAACTACGGTGATCCATTTGGGGTTGATTCGCATTATTTTACTCCATTTCTCGAGTCTAGGCTCGAAGGGGTTACACTTATCGAGGTTGCATCTCTCGAGTTTGCGGAAGATTAAGATGTTTTTAGCAAGTGGGGGTTTTCTCGAAGGCATCTTTGGGGTTTTTGACCAAGCGGGTTTTGGCATCAATCCAGCTCGAGCGACTTCCTTGGGATTGGTAATCGTACCAAACTTGTCCACCTTTTTCATTGAAATAGTAGCGCCACGTTATTTTTTGACCCTGACCATTGTTGCCCAAGCCACCCAAATAGCGTAAAACACCTGTATTATCGTAGGTGTACTCGAAAGTATAAACGCCGTCCTTGGTTTGATACCGACGCACATTACCCGCCGCATCACTCCACATTTGACGGCTTTCATTCACACCTTTGCATCCAGCCACATCTTTCTTAACCATATTCAACTTACCTGCATCGCGCAAAGCATTCACTTCGCTATAAACCACCCGAACTGCATTGATACGAGGATTGCTCGCATCTTGTGCCTGAACACTACCCAAAGCCAGCACACCCAAAGTAAGAGTCAAGGCCAAAGCACCTGTAAACTGTTTCAACATAACTTCCCCCTCGAGCGCGGCATACACAGTTGTACACTCCCCACGCTCTGAACGAACCGATTATAACCAAAGACCCGTTGGATGCGTCTGGAGAATTTAGAAGTTCTGGGCGCTCGAGGTTGGCTCGAGGTTTTTAGGTTTTCACTCGAGTGGAGACCTACGTCTGCTTTCCTCACCGATTAAACCTCAAACAAGCTGTTCAAGCCCCACAGTTAGGTGAAGGAACCTTTAGAACTTTGCTTTAAAACTTATGCTCGAGCAGACCCATCACTTCGGTTGCGGCCTCGAGGATCACCGTGCCTGGGCCGAAAATGGCGGATACTCCGCTCGAGCGCAGGAATTCGTAGTCTTGGGGCGGGATTACGCCGCCCACAATCACCAAAATTTCGTTGGCTCCTGCGGCTCTAAGCGCTGCCAGCAGTTGAGGAACCAAGGTTTTGTGGCCTGCGGCTTGGCTGGAGACCCCCACCACATGCACATCGTTGTCGATGGCTTGTTGGGCGGCTTCTTGGGGGGTAGCAAACAGCGGCCCCATGTCCACATCGAAACCGAAGTCGGCAAAGGCGGTGGCGATCACCTTTGCCCCACGGTCATGCCCATCTTGGCCCATTTTTGTCACCAGCATTCGGGGGCGACGACCCTCGAGGGCGGCAAAGGCGTTGATCCGCTGCATTAATGCCTGCATCCCCGAATCTTGGGCATAACTCGAGGCGTACACCCCACTGAGGGTTTTGATTTCGGCACGGTGCCGCCCCCACACCTCCTCGAGCGCATCCGAGACCTCGCCCACTGTAGCCCGCAGCCGCATGGCCTGCACCGTCACCTCGAGCAGATTTTCTTCGCCAGACTGAGCAGCTTTTTTCAGGCGCTCGAGGGCATTTTGTACTGCTTCCGTGTCCCGTGTGGCCCGAATCCGCTCGAGGCGGACAATTTGTGCTGCCCGCACTTGGGCATTATCAATCTCGAGGACGGGAAGGGGTTCCTCCTGTGCCAAACGGTATTTGTTCACCCCCACAATGGTATCCAAACCCTGGTCGATGCGGGCCTGCTTGCGAGCAGCGCTTTCCTCGATTCGCAGTTTGGGAATGCCGCTGGCAATGGCTTTAGTCATGCCGCCCAAGGTTTCAATTTCCGCCAAAATCTCTTTGGCCCGCTTGACCAGTGTGTGGGTCAGCGATTCCATTGCATACGAGCCACCAAAGGGGTCAATGACCTGGGTGATGTCGGTTTCTTCGGCAATGATCAACTGGGTGTTGCGGGCAATGCGGGCGCTGGTTTCGGTGGGCAACCCCACGGCTTCGTCGAAGGCATTGGTATGCAGGCTTTGGGTTCCGCCCAGCACGGCTGCCAGCGCCTCGAGGGTGGTACGCACAATGTTGTTGTAGGGGTCTTGGGCGGTGAGGCTCCAGCCCGAAGTCTGGCAATGGGTTCTCAGGGCGCTCGAGAGGGGGTTTTTGGGGCCAAAAGGCGCGATCAATTCGGCCCACAGCAGGCGTGCCGCCCGCAACTTGGCGACTTCGGTGAGAAAATTCATACCGATGCCAAAGAAAAAAGACAAACGCGGCGCAAACTGATCAATCTCGAGGCCACGATCCAGCGCGGCCCGCACATACTCGAGACCATCCGCTAGGGTATAGGCCAGCTCGAGGGCGGCATCGGCCCCCGCTTCTTGCAGGTGGTAGCCCGAAATGGAAATGC
>JANYFS010000290.1 GCA_025359705.1 Deinococcales bacterium
TGCTCAGTGCCTCGCTGGGCGATCTGGTGGCGTGGGTGTTGCTGACCGTGATTCTGGCCCTACTGGGCGCGGGTTCGGCGTTTTCTGGGCAGCAACTTGCCCTCGAGCTGGTCAAAATTGCGCTCTATGTGATGGTCATGACGCTAAGCATCAAACCCCTAGTGAGCTGGATTTTCCCTCGAGTGTCCAAAAATGCTCGAGTGGGTGTGGTGTTGCTATTGCTGCTACTCAGTGTATTTTTTAGCGAAAAAGTTGGCTTGCATACCGTACTGGGCGCATTTTTATTGGGTTTTCTTTTTCCGCGTAGCGTGCTTGATGCAGGCATCCTTAAACCGCTCGAGCCATTCACCCAAAACCTGCTGCCGCTATATTTTGGCTATGCGGGTTTGGCAGTGGTCTTCTCCCAGTTTAACCAGCCCGCGAACTGGGGTGTGTTGCTGCTGATTGTGGGCCTGGCCTCGGTGGGTAAAATAGGGGGGTGTTTTTGGGCCGCTCGAGCGGGCGGCGAAACCGCAGCAGAGGCGCTCAAAATTGGGGTGCTGATGAACACTCGTGGTCTGATGGAGTTGGTGCTGCTACACATCGGCCTCGAGCGCGGAATGATCACTCAAAAGCTGTACACTTTGATGGTTCTGATGACCTTGATCACCACCGCCCTGACCCCCCTGCTCTTTTCCACTCTGCGTCGTCGCTTTCCTCAACTCGAGGGCGGTTGACGCTGTGGTTTGAGCTTTTAAACCCATGCGCTCGAGGTTGAGCGCGTTCGAGGAAAACCCTATGAACACAAACCACCGATTTAAGAGGCTTAAGGCGCTGTGGCACAAACCCAAACTTCGTGGAAACGAGGAGGAAGAGCGCAAAGTAAGTTGGCTCGAGCTGTTTTATGATCTGGTATTCGTGGTGGTTATTTCTCGGTTGGCGCACCATTTGGCAGCCCACCCAAACCTAACTGGGGTACTCGAGTTTGTGGTGTTGTTCATTCCAGTTTGGTGGATTTGGATTGGCGGAACCTTTTACAACGAACGCTTCGAGACCTTAGACCTCAGCTATCGCATTTTTACCTTCTTGCAGATGCTGGTGGTGGCGGCTATGGCTGTTTTTGTGGAGTATGGCCTAAGCAAAACTGCATTTGGTTTTACCCTAAGTTACGTGGCAGCACGCGGCCTAACCACTTTTATGTTTTGGCGGGCGGGGCGGCATAACCCCGTGGTTCGCCCGCTCACCGAGCGCTATGCCCTCGGGTTCAGTGCAAGCCTAGCCTTATGGCTGATCAGCGCTTTTCTACCTGCTCCACTGTCTATCGCCTTCAAGGTGGTTGGGTTGGCGCTCGAGATGGCAGTTAGCCTCTCGGTTCGCAACATTCAAGCGAAGCTGCCGCATTTTTCCAGCAGTAAGCTCCCAGAACGCTTTGGGCTATTTGTGATCATTGTTTTGGGCGAAAGCATTGTGGGGGTGGTCAACGGCCTCGCAGGGGCTTCCACGCTCGAGCTGAACACTTTTCTCCGTTTTACCCTGGGTCTGGCCCTGAGTTTTGGGCTGTGGTGGGTCTATTTCGACTTTATTGGACACCGTTCCCCCCGCCGAGATCGCATCTCTACCGCCTATGCCTGGTCTTTTTTGCACCTACCCCTGTTGATGGGTTTGACTGCGGTGGGTGCAACCCTACAACATGCTGTCTATGCTGAGGCGACATTGGAATCCGCAGCGCGTTGGGTGCTGGTAGGTGGATTTAGCTTGGTTTACCTGTGTTATGCTGCACTCGAGCGAACCCTAGAACACAGTCCTGAACATCCAGTACACCGAATTCGGGGTCTGCGTGAAGGAACTGCTCTGCTGGCCCTGCTGTTACCCTTATTGCCCTTGGGAATGAGCGGGGTATTGATTGGACTGGTGGTGCTGCAGGGCTTTAATGTGTTTCATGCGGTTTGGAACTCTGGTAGCCATACTCCCCATACCTCCTAAAATTCTATCTAAAATTCTGCAAAAGCAAAAGTCTATACTCAGTCAAAAATGAATCGTTCCCAACTTATTCCACAATCATAAACTGTACCACTCATTAAAAATTGGGTTTTCTCAAAAAATTATTGTGGATTGGCTTACAAAAACTAAGGCTCAAACGGAACTTTGGGTCAATGGATACTTCATGAAATATTGAATAACCTTCAATCTACCTTTAAGATGTAGGGGAAGTCGAAACACAAGGTTGCTTTTTGAACCGAGTAAAACTGTTTGCATAGGTGCAATTGGGGTTACTTATCAAATTTGTGCAAGTAAACCTGTGCAAGCAAACTTATGCAGGTAAACTTATGCAGGTAAACCTGTGTACGCACACTTATGTGAGCGAAAGATGAAAGAAAAAGCAGTTAGAAAAAAGCAGTGAGCATAAAGCAGTGAGGAGTCCCAAATGAAAAAAGTGCTAGTCATCCTTTCCGAATACGGCTACTGGGGCGAAGAACTGATTGGTCCACTCGAGAGTCTGGACGCTGCTGGATACACTACGGTTTTTGCTTCTCCAACGGGTCAGCGCCCTCACGCCCTTCCCCCCAGCATGGAAGAAGGTTTTTGGGATCCACCCCTGCACAAAATCGTCACCGACGCGCACTACGCGCAGGCTACCCGTGACATCGAAGCCTCGAGCCGCTTGGACAACCCACTCAGCCTCGAAGCGTGGTTCCCACAGCGTCCTTATTTCAACGGCCCCAACTTTGGACACGCCTTGGTGGAGTACCACGACAAGCGCGAAGCGGCTTGGGAAAAGCTTGCCGAATATGACGCACTGCTTCTGGTTGGCGGTAGCGGCCCGATGGTGGATATGGTCAACAACCAACGGGTTCACGACCTGATTTTGGGTTTCTACAAAGCTGACAAGCTGATCGCTGCCGAGTGCTACGGGGTAGCCTGCTTAGCCTTCGCTCGAGACTTTGTGGAACGCAAGTCGATCATTCGGGGCAAGCATGTGACGGGTCACGCCCTCGAGTACGACTGGTTGGACAATACCGGTGTACTTGGGATCAATCACAACTTCAAAACCCCCTTTTACCCACTCGAGCATATTTTGCGCGACGCTACCGCGCCAGGCGGCGAGTACCACGGCGGCGTGGGCCATGCCAAATCGTTGGTGTTGGACTATCCCTTCCTGACCGGACGCAGCACCCAAGACTCCCACGATGTGGGCTTGGTGATGCTGGAGGTTCTCGAGCGTGGTCTCAAACGTCAGGGCTGGTAGGGCGATGACCTCGCCCGAGACCTCACAACCGTCTGACTCTTCCGCGCCCGTGGTTAAAACTCCAGTGGTCAAAACGGGGCGGCACGGCATCATCGAGCAGTTTTTAGCCGACGGCCTCGATCACATGTTTGGCAACCCTGGCACGGTAGAACAGGGTTTTCTGGACGCACTCGAGGATTATCCAGATTTTAAATACATCCTGACCCTGCAAGAAACCATCGCGGTTTCGGTGGCTGATGGCTACGCCCGCGCCCGCAACAAGCCCGCCTTGGTGCAATTGCACTCGAGCGTAGGCACGGGCAACGGCATTGGCATGATGTATCAGGCACTGCGCGGTCAGGCTCCGCTGGTAGTGATTGCGGGCGAAGCTGGCGTGAAATATGACGCGATGGACGCGCAAATGGCAGTGGATTTGGTCGCCATGACCGCGCCCGTGACCAAGTATTCCACTCGAGTGACCCACCCCAGTTCACTGCTGCGCGTATTGCGCCGTGCCATCAAAATGGCCCAGACCCCGCCTTGTGGCCCCGTGTTTGTGGCCTTGCCAATGGATATTTTGGATGCACCCCTCGAGGGCGAAGTGCGGGCCACCACCCTGATCGACATGCGAGCTACCCCCTCGAGTGCAGGTCTTGAGCAGGCGGCTTTGTGGCTATCAGAAGCTGAGCGACCCTTGATTTTGATGGGCGATGGCATCAGTTTTTCGGGCGCACACCAAGAATTGCAAAGTGTCGCCGAGCTGCTGGGAGCCGAGGTTTGGGGGGTCAACTCCAGCGAGGTCAACCTCAGCCACGCTCACCCGCTGTACCGAGGAACCACTGGTCACATGTTTGGTGAGGTCAGCACCGAGATTGTGAAAAATGCCGATGCAATACTCATTGTCGGCACCTATGTCTTCCCCGAAGTATTCCCCAACCTCGAGCGGCCTTTTCACCTAGAGGCAAAGCTGATTCACCTCGATCTCGACCCATACGAGATGGCGAAGAACTTTGAACTGGATCTGGCCCTGCTGGGCGACCCCAAAACCGGACTGGCCCAGCTTTCGGGGTTATTGCAAGGCGAACAAACCGAAGCACAAAGCCAAAAAGCCGCCGCCAGACTCGAGGCAGCAAGTTCAGCCAAGCAAGGGCGGGATACTCAGGCGCTGGAGGCCGATGCCGCACAACTTGGCTCGAGTCCGCTAAAAATGTCTGAGTTTACCGCCGCCCTAGCCAAGCAGGTTCCCAGTGATGTGATGGTGGTCGATGAGGCCTTGACCAACAGCCCCGCCGTAACCCGCCACTTGGTACCGCACTTGCCAGGACACTTCTTTCAGACGCGGGGCGGCTCGCTGGGTGTGGGTATTCCCAGTGCGCTGGGGGTCAAGCTGGCCCACCCCGATAAAACTGTGATTGCCTTTACCGGCGACGGCGGCAGCATGTACACCATTCAGGCGCTGTGGACTGCTGCCAAATACGGCATCGCTGCCAAATTTATCATCTGCAACAACGGTTCGTACCATCTGCTCAAACTCAACATTGACCAGTATTGGAAAGAGCAAAGCATTGCCGCCCACGCCCACCCCACTTCGTTCGATTTAAGCCAACCTGTGACCGATTTTGTGACCGTGGCTCAAGGTCTGCATGTTCCCGCCTTGCGTGTGACCACCTCGGGCGAACTCGAGAGCGCCATCAAAACCATGCTCGAGCATGATGGGCCTTTTCTGCTTGATGTGATCGTTTCAGAATAAGTAAGCGCTTTCAGTTGTCGGTTATCCGTTATCCGTTCAAAATACCGACTGGTAACGGATATTCGACGAATACGTGATCGATAACCAACACCCCACCTTCGGAGGTTTCATGAACGAATCCCATACCCCTGCACTTCAGCAGATGGCGAAAGACTGGTATCACTTGCTGGACGTTCACGCCCCTATGCTCGAGCTGATGCCGATGTTGGCTACCGAAGGTCTCGAGATGGTGTTCCCAGAGGCCACCTTGAGCGGTCAAAACGACTTTGTGAACTGGTATCAAGGTGTGATCCGCATTTTCTTTGACGAGGTTCACCAAGTGGTTAGCGCTGATGTGCGCTACGAAGGCGACGAAGCCCATATGGACATCGTGGTTCACTGGGAAGCCAGCGTCTGGAAGCCGCCTGCCCGCAACTCGGAGCGCATTTCGCTCGAGGCGTTTCAACGCTGGGTGGTGGTGCTGGAGAACGATAAGCCTGTGGTCAAAACCTATATCGTAGACCGCCTCGAGTACAACGAAGGCTCCGCCAAACTCTAACCCACACGCTGTAACCCGCACCTTTTAACACGCTCCAAAGGATTTTCTGTGACCACACCAGGACAAGATTTTTACAACCGCCAAATCGCCGCCCTCGAGAGCCAGAATCTGGAATTGATTGTGGCTCAATACACCGAAAATGCCCGCATTGTGGGTTTTGATTTCCAAGTGCAGGGTACGGAAGCGATCCGCACCCACTTTATCCACTACCTCGAGAACTTGGGCAGCCTCAAGCTCAAATCCACCGAAAAATTTGCTGAGAGCGAAGGTAGCATCTTCTTCGAGGCCACCGTGGACATCGCTGCGGGCGAGGCTCGAGTTTATGATGTGTTTATGCTCGAGGGCGAAAAAGCCAGCCACCACTTCACAGGGCTGCTTGGTTTTACCCCTAAAACGAGTTCCTAAATTTGCGGAGTCCGCATTCGGCTCGAGATTAGCAACCCCCCATCCCACTTGGCTTTACGGCCCACTTCAGGGTCTTTTGTAAGCGCTCACGGCCTCGAGCAGATGTATACATTTTGTACATCTTACCGAGGCGCTCGAGCAAAAGGAGAATTCATCATGGCAAATACCGAAATCGTGCTCAAGATGTATGAATACTTTGGTCATGGTGACATGGACTCCATCGTGTCCGAGCTGTTTCATCCTGACATCACTTGGGTGATGCCAGGCCATCATCCCTTGTCGGGTGTGATGAAAGGCCCCGCTTCGGTGGTGGCTTTTTTCGGGGCGCTGTTTAAGGCGGGCATTACCGTGGACAACATCCACTTTGGCGAGTTTGAAGACGGCACGGTGATCGAGAAGCACATGGGTCACGGCACCCTGAACGGCGAAGATTTTGTGTTCCCCACCTGCACCAGCTACGCTATTCTGGACGGCAGAATTCACCATGTGCAGGTTCATAACGGGGATTATCCCAGTGTGGAGCGCTACATGTGGGGCATGTTCAAACTCAAGGGGATTCCCGAGCGTTTGGCAGACTAAATCTGATTTGGGAGTTACTTCACCCGCTCGAGTGTTCCATTTAACCCGCTCGAGTTTTTTTGGGAGTACCGATGAGCGAACCCCTTTCCAGTTCCGCAGCGCCGCAAGATCAAGGGCAGCAACACCTGCTGGCTCATCCCGAGCGCCGAACTTCGGTCTTTTTTCAAAATAATAACAATCTGCGTTTGGCGGGGCATCTGTACCGCCCTCCGCAGGCTTCCAAGCAAACCCGTACCCCAGGCATTGTGATGTGTGGCCCGCTGAGCAGTGTCAAAGAGCAGACCCTTCCGCACTATGCCGAGCGGCTCAGCGATGCGGGCTATACCGTGCTGACCTTCGATTCCCGCAATTTTGGTGAAAGTGCAGGAGAACCCCGCTTTCATCACGACCCCAGCGAGGTGATTGCCGACTGCTCGAGCGCGGTGGGTTATCTACTCACTCGAGCGGACATCGATCCAGAGCGCATTGCAATGGTGGGGGTGTGCGTGGGCGGCGGTTACGCGGTTTCCGCCACCGCAAGGGACAAACGGGTGCGGGCCGTGGTCTCGGTGGCAGGGGGTTTCAACATCGGGGGAACCTTTCAAAAGTTCTTGGGTGTAGAAGGCTTTGCGGGGTACTACCGTCAAGTCAATGATGTGGTGCAAAAGCAGCGCGAAACGGGCGAAATACAGTACATCCCCACCGTCTCTGCCGAGGGTCTTTCGGCAGAAGTGCCGATGGCAGTGATGCCCACCTCAGAAGCCGCTAGCTACTATCTGCGAACCCACACCCAAGACGCGCCCAATTGGTCTCCGCTCATGACCGCCGCCAGCCTCGAGCCGTTTTTTATGTACAACGGCCTGAGCCACGTTCCGCTGATTGGATACACCCCGCTGCAAGTCATTCATGGCACTCAGGATATGTTCACCATCCCTGAGTTTGCCCAAGCCGCCTTTGATGCGGCACTGGGTTCCCACAACGAGCTGGTTTGGATCGAGACCCAAAACCACGTTGCACTCTACGACGAAGAACCTTACGTGTCCGATGCCGCTGCCAATATTGTTCGCTTCCTTGAGCAGAACCTAAAGTAATCACACACTGTTCTACCTTCTTTTCTTCTCGAGCCTTCTTGCACTCGAGCGACCCAAAAGGACTCTATGACCACTCCAAAAGTAACCGTGGAACAGGTACAAGCGGCTTACGCCTCACTGGGTAGCGGTGATCCCGCCCAAATCGCCAAATATTGGGACGAGCATATGCACTGGTTGGTGCCTGGTTTGCACACGATGGCAGGCTGGTACAAAGGCCGTGATGCTTTTCTGGGTTTTATGCAGAAATGCGCCGAGCTTTCCAACAACTCGTTTCAAATGGAGCAGATCACCATTTTGACCAACGATGAGTGGTCCACCGACATTACCCACAATCGGGGCAGCCGCGCAGGAGCCGCCGAGGGCGAAACCTCTCCCTACATGGTTTTGGACATCCATGTGGTTCATCTACTGCGCTGGAAAGACGGCAAAGTGGTGGAAGGACGTGGAGCCATCTTTGGCGACGGCACCACCCGCTTCAACGAATTCTGGAGCCAACTCGACTCGAGCGGCAACAGAATCCCCCTGTAATTTTTGAGAAGTGAATTTTGAGCAGTAAACTCCCCAACCCGCCCTCGAGCCTGCTTTAAACGGAGATCCCCATGCCCATTATCACCGTACAGTTCATCAAAGATGTCGTCGCCACCCCAGAGCAAAAGCGCGAACTGATCGAGAAACTCACCGATACTTTTGTGGGCGTGTTGGGCGATGTGGTGCGCCCTTACGTGTATTGCCTGATTCAAGAGACCCCTCAAGGTGAGTGGGGCATTGCAGGTAAACCCATGCCCGACCTGCCTTACCTGATCGGGCCAGAGTACGCCGCACACCACGCCAAAGCCAACGCGATTATGGCGGGCTTTGTGGCTGGAGCAGACGCACCCGCCGACGACTCGAGCAAGGATTGGGGCGGCTAAAACTCGAGCGGCGTTATCGCGGGGCTGCACGTTTTTAGCCTGCACGTTTTTGCCCCTATTGGTCATTAAGAGGTTACATTAGAGCATTTTTCAGAATAATAAACGGATAAAGCATCTCACTCAAAAAATGATTTATCCGTCTGAGAAACGATATATAGGGTCATGTTCTAAACGGATCACGGATCATCGACAACTACTCTAAGCCATGCTCGCAGCTCGAATTCGGGAGATCCATACATGACTACCCCCAACCCAACCCCCACTCCTACCGAGCAAGACATCAACCGCCAAACCTTTTGCGCCTTTTTAGATCGGGTCAATGCGGGCCAGTTCGAC
>JANYFS010000296.1 GCA_025359705.1 Deinococcales bacterium
ACCTTCAAAACGGGAAACATCCTGACCACAGATGGTGGAAATTGGCTTAGTGTTACTCCAGAGTCAGATCGATTATCAAAGGATAATAACGAACAATTGACTCTTACAGCACAATGCCCGTCTGCACTCGATAAAACCTACCATGCCACATTCGATGTTTCGCTACCAGATGTTGTAGATGTTCAGGGAACCCCTACAGTTCTTCCTACGGCTTATAATCCGCCAATAACTGTTACAATAAATTTTCATTGTTTAGGTGGGATTTTAGAGACTACATCTCCTATAGATATGTCCACTTACATTGGATACAGCACAAGCAGTAGCTTTTTTGTACTTAACGCAGGTTTTGGGCCACTTCAGTACATAGTCACACGCCCAAATCCCAAACCTTGGCTTTCACTTTCGCCAAAAAATGGAACTCTTGCCCCTGCGAGAAGTATCGACCCCCCATCCTCCAATAAAATTAGCTTCTTTGGTACTTGCCCATCAAATTTCACAACAGATACAGAAGTCCTTGTAGTAAAAAATATATTAGATCCAAGTCAGGATAAATCAGTCATTGTATCTCTCACCTGTAAGGTAGGTAGTCCAACCCACTTTGGCATTGCATTCGTTGCCCTACAAACTCAAACCACACTTTCGGTTTGTCCTCCACCTGATGCCCAAACTATATTAGCCACAGATGAAAAATATATAGCAACCTACCAAATTGTAGGCTCTCCAGCAGGTACTATATCAGGTCAAGAAATAATTAGCGCAAAGGGCGATTCCTCATGCTTTCTATTCCCAAATCCACCTATAGATTGGCTAGGAGATGGTCATTACTATGCACAACTTAATATGTCAATCCAACGTGATTCTCTCATTTCCAGTAGGCACCAAGCGATGTTTAATGAATTTGTCGCATTACAACCACTTACCGAAAGACTGAAATATAAATGGGTTGGCCCAATAGTAAAAGACAACGGCAATCATCTTGTAGGCAATATTGACCTATATTGTGAGTATATCCCTTAACAATTCCAAATGTTTAAAAAGCCCCCCCAGTCCCCCTCGAGGGGGCTTTTTTCTTTCCAAAACTTTCACCCCAGCACCCGCTCGAGCGCACACACCCAAAAACCCACACCCTCGAGCGATGTTTCTTTCTTTTCCCTCGAGGGTTTTGAAGTGGGTGTGTTTGGAGTGGCTTTATTCCCCTCGAGGCTGCGCTTCCACATTCCACTCTTTTACATTCCTCGAGGCTTCATCAAATACCACTCCAATTTTATAAACAGGCGCTTCCACTTCAAATCGCTCTGCATAATCTTTGGTATCAATCTGCTCGAGGGCGGCTTGGGCGGTTCCGTCCATTTTAAATTCAAAGATGATATAGCAGGCTCGAGTGTAAACCAAAGTGTCGATCCGCCCTTTATTGGTCAGCAATTCTGAATATACCTGAAAACCCGTAGCACACATTAAAACATGAAACAATGCGTGAAAATGCTTCTCTTTGCTGGTGATAATGCTGGGAATGCTGGCGTATACCTCTTTGACCTCGGCAAAAAAAGCATCCCACTCGAGGTTGGCAATGCTTTCATAAATGCGGTGGCTGATCGAATCCATCACGCTGCTGTCGCTTTGGCTGTATTGCTCGAGCAATTGGCTGGAGAAAGCTTGGCGTACTTCTTGATTGGGGTAGCCCAATTGGTATTCTACACCCGTTAGTCTCATAGACACTTTCTTGATGGTTAAGTAACCTGTCTAAAACATAATCGAAACAGGATCTAAACTCTCGAGGTTGAAGGTGGAAAGGGTACGCTCTTGGCTAAACAATTTCTCAAACTCGAGCGGGTTAAGTTTCTTTTGTTCGATCAGTTGGATTAGAAAGGTGGGTGTACCTGTTTCATACCAATAACCTTTGAAGATGGGGCTGCCCAAAAAAAGTAAAAATGAGAATGGGCAGTATAAAAAGTGTTTGCCATCCCAAGAATAACCATTGTACCAAAATTTTAGAATGTCCCAAAACTCCCCCTCGAGCAGCTCGAGGCTTTCCCAAGCATTTTTA
>JANYFS010000301.1 GCA_025359705.1 Deinococcales bacterium
GGCTGCTTGGAAAGGGAGTAAACTGGAACGCGCAGGATTCGACACCTTGCTAGCACACCGTATTGATCGGTACTTTTCGGTATCTTTTTATACGGTGTGCCTTTCTGTCGGGGTTCTTTGCCCTGGTTCAAACTCTTGTTACAATTAAAGGCGGATAGAGTGGTAGGGAGCCAGCAAAAGGTGAACATAACATACCAGTCCCAATCGGCTCGAGCTGAAACAGACGAACCTCGAGAAAGGTGTTTATCCTGTTTTGAAAACACATGGACATTTTTCGATGGCTCGAGCGCTGCATAAGCTTGACGCATGGTGCATAACGAGGTACATTGAGATTATCAAGCAGCCGAGGGGCTGTATTTTTTTTGTCTGTAACTCGAGCCTAGAGCTAAACATCCTTCCCTCGAGCGATAAAACCCAAAAAGTGAAGTGTGGCATGGCGGAAACGAAAAGTGGCACTCGAGAAGGTTTGAAAGACCCTGTTGAGCGGGGGAAACGGGTTGTAGCCTACCTCTCAGCGGAAGTGATGGCAGACCTCGAGCGAGTGGCACAGTATTATAGCCTCAGCAAATCTGAGGTGATCGCTGATGTTGTAAAAGAGATGGCAGCACAGCTTTGTGCGAAAGATTTTCCTCTCGAGCGGTTTGGCTAAGCACACCCGCTAAAATCCCCGCCTTTAGCTCGAGCAACTGCTGAAGCAGACTGCCTACACTGGGACTCGAGCGGGTGTGGTTTTGAGTTGTAAGGTGGGCAGGCTCGAGGGAGTGTATTGAGGATTTTTAGCCCTCTCGAGCGGCGTTTTTTGGATGATGCAGGCCGCAGCCTCGAAGGCTGTAGTTTAAAAATGCTATGTTTTATACACTCTAGGTGTATTTTTCTGTTATACTTTAAACCATGACTGCCCGATTACTCGCACTCTTGTATGGCCTACCCGAAGACATCCCCGTTCCTGCGGGCTGGCTCCACGCTCAGGGCATCTCGAGCAATCTGATTCAAAAATACCTCGCCGCAGGCTATTTACAACTTTGGTCTGGGCAAGCGTATTTTCGCCCTGGTGCGGGGGTTCACGCTTTGGGGGTACTGTACAGTTTGCAAGTCTTGGGACACCGTGTGTGGTTGGGTGGACTTAGCGCACTCGAGCAGCAAGGCTATGCCCACCAACTTCCCGCCCTCGAGCGCTATGGGGTCTATCAGCAGCAGCGCTTACCCACTTGGGCCATTGCACCCACTTTAACTTTTGAGCATAGCCATCTGTTTAACGAAGAAGGGGACAACACTCGAGCGGTGTCCCCTTCTTTTAATGCCCCACCCCTCTCGTTGCGGCAAGGGGTGGGATTACCTGCGGTAGCGGCCTTGCTGGGAATGGTCTCGATCCGTCCCCGCTCGAGTGGTTTTGGATTTCCGATCTATGGCTCGAGTCCCGAGCGGGCCATCCTCGAGTTATTGGATGATGCGCCTCAGCGCAGCTTTGAGCAGTTGGATACGGTGTTTGAAAGTTTGGTCAATCTCAGACCCCAGCGGGTGGCCCAACTGCTCGAGCGATGCCGCCGCATCAAGGTCAAGCGCTTGTTTCTGTATTTGGCCCAACGACACGCACATACCTGGTGGCCTGCGGTACAGCAGCACTCTTTTGATTTGGGTAAGGGTAAACGGCAGATCTATGCGGGCGGTCAATTGGATGCCACTTACCAGATCACGGTCCCCCTCGAGCGTGAGCATGTTTTCTGAGGTTTTTGAAGCCCAATTGAAGCTACTCCTTCAGGTCTTGCCCCAATTGCCTTTGGATGGCCCCTTGGCCTTAAAGGGCGGAACCGCACTCAATTTGTTCGTTCACGATTTACCCCGTTTGTCGGTGGATTTGGATCTGACCTATTTACCCCTCGAGGGCAGGGATCTAGCTTTGGCAGGGATTGACACAGAGTTAAACATGATCCAAGTTCGGCTCAAAGCACAGGGCTTTGAAGTGCAGGGTTTGCCCTTGCGCGGCACCTCGAGCCTGATCAAATTGAATGTACGTTCACCGCAAGGTGGGGTCACGGTCAAGCTGGAGGTGAGTCCAGTGCTACGGGGTACGATTTTTGCACCTGTGGTACGTGAGGTTTTGCCTCGAGTGCAAGACAGTTATGGCTATGTTCGCACATTGGTGGTTTCTATTCCCGATCTGTACGCAGGCAAAATGATGGCGGCCTTGGATCGCCAACACCCTCGAGACCTCTTTGACCTGCTGGAGATTCGTGCAGCAGGATCAGTCAATCGGGAATGGGTTCAGGCGTTTTTGGTCTATCTGATCAGCCATGACCGCCCTATAGCAGAGGTTTTAAATCCAAATTTGCGGGACATTACCGCTGACTACCACAGCCATTTTGTAGGGATGACCCTGCAACCGGTATCCCTCGAGCAACTTCTCGAGGCACGGTCGTGGTTGATTGCTCAACTTCCCCTATGGCTACTCGAGCAGGATCGGGCTTTTTTGCGGGCATTCAAAGCCAAAAAGCCCGATTGGAGTTTGTTGGGTGTGCCTCATGCGCCAGAATTGCCCGCAGTACGTTGGAAAAAACAGAACCTTGAACGGGGATGAGTTCCAACAAGCACCGCCAAGCACTTGAAACCCTCGAGCGGCTGTTTACTTCTTGGACATGATTCCATCAAGACGGTTCTAAGCTATAGCACCTGACCAAAATCCTCCCTCGAGCGGTGTGTTTGATAATGCTTCCAGCAATTGTTTCTGCTGTTCTTCATTCAAGGCTGGTTTAGAACCGTTCTCTTGGCGACGATCATGTATGGCGGCTTCACCTTGGAGGTTGTA
>JANYFS010000305.1 GCA_025359705.1 Deinococcales bacterium
GTCCCAAACGGGTGTTTTGTGGGGCCACATTGCCATGATTGGTGTGTCAGTGGAAGGCGCTATGGATCTTTCCACTGGTTGCATGGTCGATCCGCCCTATCGGTCAGGCTGGAACGATGAAGCGCTAGCTACAAATTTGACAGCCTATTTGGGTAAACCCACTTTTGCCGACAACAATGCCAATCTTGCTGCTCTTGCTGAAGCGCATTTAGGGCCATATGCGGGTTGTGAAAATCTGATTTTGCTCAAGGTTTCGAGTGGAATTGGGGCGGGGTTGTTCTTGAATGGCAAACTCTACCGAGGACGGAAAACGGATGACGAAAAACTGCTCTAGGCCGTAGTCGTTTCGTCCAGCACAATCTGGTCGCGTTTGGTAATGGTTAAAAAGCTGACTACAGCTAGAATTGCCACCAGAAAAATCACACTGGTCACCGTGGTTCCCAGCTCGAGTCCACCCTCATCTTTGGCCTGCGAAAGATAATCACCGATGGATGCACCCAGTGGGCGGGTTAGAATATAAATAATCCAAAATGAAACAATGGTTCCCAGTTTGGCAAGACGGCCTAGCGCCACTGCACCAATCATACCCGCAAAAAGGAGTGCAGATTTGAGATAACCTAAATTGAGGTGTTCGGCTACCAAATCACCCGCAGCAGTCCCTAAAGCAAAGGTGAACAGTACGGTCAACCAATAAAAGACTTCGCGGCGTGGGGTAAAAATACTGTGAATCGAGAGGGTACGCTCACTTGCGTACCATGCAATAAAGGTAGCAGCCAGACACACCGAAAAGATAGCGGTGGTCGTCCATAGGCTGACCCCAAAGTTATCTACTAGGTTATCGGTAATCAACGTGCCAACCACGCTAATCAATACAATGCCCATCCAATAGACGCTGGGAACATATTTTCGCAACCAAAATTGGGCAATCAGAACAAGGCCCAGCAATACACCCATAATCACGGTGGTTTTGCTCAGGCCAATATTTAGGGTGGTATTCAAATAATCGGCGGCGGTTTCGCCCACGGTGGTTGCCAACACTTTGATGATCCAAAAGTAAAGCGTAACCTCGGGGACTTTGCTGATGATGGTTTTGAGGGTACTGGGTTGCGGGTTGGATAGGGCGCTCATGGTTTTCCTCCGAGTTGGACGGGTGGATAAGTGGCTACATCTTTCTCGAGGGAGGTATAAATTTGGTATAGCGTTTACATGTTCAGATTTTGAGTTTCAAGCCTTGGGTTCTGAATCCACCTCGAGCGCGGGCCAGACCACTTGCACCGCAAAACCTGGCCCCCCCTGCCAAATGGGTCGCAATTGGGCATCCCAGCGTGCCAGCAACGCCACCACCAAAGGCAAGCCCAAACCACTTCCTGCCACACTTTGCAAGGCCATCCCGCGCTCGAAGGGTTGCAACAACCGCGCCCACTCCGCTCGAGCGGGGCCAGTTCCATTGTCCCGAACCTGAAAAGAATGCTGGCCCACCTCGAGCCATATCTGGTCTCCCGTGCTGTATTTAAAGGCATTCTCCAGCAAATTGTGCATCACTTGGCGCACTCCAGCATCCTCGGCCCAAACCCAGTGTTCGCGGTAGTCCTCAATGGTTACCTCGAGGGTTTTACCCGAAGGTTCTAAATCCAGATTTTCACTGCACTCGAGGGCCACCCCGCCCAATTCAACCCGCTCGAGGGCAATCGGGCGATCCGTATGACTAAGGTTCTCGAGCTGGTTCATCAGTTGGTGCAGTGCCTGCACGCGGTTTTGCATTTTTTCTAGGCCGTGTTTATAGCCCGCCGCGTCGCGGGGTTTGTCCAAAGTCAGCTCGAGCCAGCCCTTCAGTGCGGTTAGCGGGGTTCGCAGTTCGTGGGCAGCATTGCGGGCAAAGCGTTTTTCCCGTTCGATGGTCTGCTCGAGGCGGTCTAGCATCTCGTTGACGGTCAAGGTCAAGCGGGCCATTTCATCCTGTCCTGCTTGGGCAGGAACCCGCTCTTGATAGGTTCCGCGCTGGGTGATGCGCCGCGCAGTTCGCACCACAGCATCGAGCGGTTTGAGGGCGCGGTCTGCCAGTAGGTAGCCCACTGCGCTCGAGAGAAAAATCATCACTAGAGCGCCAATGATCAAAATCTTTGCCAAAGTTTCCAGCAGCCGAGACAAAACCCCTTTAGGCCGAGAAACCCGCAGCAGCAAGCCTTTATCTTCAGGAATGGTGAGGGTCAAAACCCGTCGTGTTGGGGTACTTTCAAAACCCAAAGCCAAGGTCAACTTTTCTTTTGGATCGAGGTTTCCCACCGCGTCCAAGCGCTTCCCGCTCGAGTCAAAAAGTTCGATGCTCAGATCGCTCGAGCGCCGCAATTCTTCAGGGAACCTGCGATTTTTAGCATTGTCCTCGAGACTGGCCCGCGCCACCTGCGCCGTCTCCTCGAGGGTACGGTCTAGGGTTTGGGTCAGGGTGTACCGCGCGGTAAAATACACCAAAGTCGCGCCAATAATCACCGACAGACCGAAAATAAGGGCGTAGCCAAGGGTAAGTTTGAAGCGGAAGGTTAGGTTCATGGGGAGTTTTGTGGTTCGTGGTTGGTTATTCGTGATTCGTTTGGTTATCCGTCGTCCGTTATCCGTCATCCGTAAATGCAAAAACTCGAGTCAAAAAATCTTTTTCTTGCCCTCTTAACCTCGAGCTTTTCTCGCCCTCTCGCGCAGCTCAATCCCTCCCCAGTCGATACCCCACCCCCCGCACCGTTTCGATCAAACCTTCAGCAGTTTTGCGGCGCAGGGTAGACACATAGACATCGATCACCTTGGCTTCCACCGCTCCCTCACCTGACCAGAGGCGCTCGATGATCTCGAGGCGTTCAAAGGCGCGGCCTGGGGTGCAGGCAAACAGCTCGAGCAAGAGGTACTCGCGGCGGCTGAGTTCGGCTCTGGTGGTGGCGGAATACACTTCCCTCGAGCTTAAATCCATACTCCAGCCGTGGGGCAGGTTCAGGACATTTTGGGCTTGCCCACTCGAGCGGCGCTGCAATACCTTGACCCGTGCCAGCAGTTCGCGGTAGGCAAAAGGTTTGCTGAGGTAATCGTCGCCCCCCACCTCGAGGCCGCGCACACGGTCATCGACGCTGCTTCGGGCGCTTAAAAAAAGAATGGGGGTGCTGATGCCCTTTTGCCGCAACCTTTGGCCCAAATCAAAACCCGCATCCGCGCCTTCGGGCAACATCACATCCAAAATCAGCAGGCTAAACGGGAACAATTGAGCCAGCTCGAGCGCCTCGTCAGCGCTACTGCACGGGGTACATTCGTATCCATCTTCCGCTAAACCCTCAAGCAGCAACTCCAAAATATAGGGGTCATCCTCGAGCAATAAAATTCGCATGTGGGCATTTTAGAGGGAGTCGGTATAACTTGGGTAAAGCGTGGCTATTTTGCATAAAACTAAGTAAAATTATGTCAAATACCTAGATTCACCCCGCTCGAGGAGTTTGATATGACGAACGAACCACAACCAAATACCTGGGCGCACAACATTTTTGCCATCACCCTATTTGTCGAAGACTTGGAAGCCTGCAAACAGTTTTATGCCAAAATTTTCGATTTGCCAGTGAACTATGAAGACCCAAACTCAGCGGTATTCAAATTTGGGAACACCTTGGTCAACCTCCTCAAAATCAGCGAGGCGAACGAATTGATCGAGCCAGCAACCGTGGCAAGTCAGCACGCGGGTTCGAGAGTGATCTATACCATCCAAGTGGAGGATGTGGATAAAATGTGTATCCAATTGCTCGAGCAAGGGATTACTTTGCTAAACGGTCCTATGGATCGCCCTTGGGGCATTCGTACCGCCAGTTTTTGCGATCCCAGTGGTCACATTTGGGAAATTGCCAAATAATCATTGGGGCAAAATGCTCGAGGTGATAGGTTGTG
>JANYFS010000335.1 GCA_025359705.1 Deinococcales bacterium
AGTGGGGCGCAAGGGTGCGAGGATAGCACATTAGTCTTGCCGATGCGTGGCCTCGAGCGCAGTGCTTTGCAAATGCAGGTGGCCCAAACCAAACCTAAAGGCGTGACCCCCATCGCCTATTCCCTCGAGCAAGCCGCCCAAGATTTCCCGCAAGACAACAGCAAAAAACTGATTGTGCTGGTCACAGACGGGCAAGAATCCTGCCGTGGAAACCTTGCCAAAACCCTCGAGGTGTTTAAGGCACGCGGCATAACGGTGGATTTGCGGGTGGTGGGCATTGATTTGGACGACAACGCCAAAAAGAGTTTTCAAGGGATTGGAACCTTTGAAAATGCCCGCTCGAGCACAGAATTGGCGGCGGCTTTGGGCCGCAGCATCGAAAATGTGGCTAGGCCCAGCGCTGCCAAATTGCCCGTAGAAGTGCTGTTGACCTCGAGCGGAAAAACCATAACGGGGGCCAAAGTCAGCTTTAAAAATTCGGTGGATGGCAGCACCAGCAATTTTTCCAGCTCAAGCACTCGGTACACCGCCAACTTGAACGCAGGTAACTACAGCGCCACCGTGCAAACCACCGAATCGGGAACCCAGGTTTTTGCGGGGCTGAATGTGGCGGCAGGCAACCCCAACACATTTAGCTTTGAAGTGGGCAAAGTGAACGAGGTCAAGCTCGAGTTTTCACCCAATCCACCCATTCAGGGCGGCAAAGTGCTGGTGAATTTTTCGGGTGCGCCAGCGGGGGATGCCAATTGGATCACCATTGTGCAAAAAACCGATGTGGATTCGGCCTATTTGGATTGGCAGAACGTTAAAACCCCTTCGGGAACCCTCGAGCTGAATGTCCCTGAGCAGGAAATCGAGTACCAAATCAGATACGCCCTGGTCAACCCCGACGGCAGCTCGAGGATTGTGGGGCGCAGCATTCCCTTCACACCCAAACGGATTGCCGCCGCGCTCGAGGCTCCCAACCAAGCCACCGCTTTGGATACGCTCGAGGTACGCTGGACGGGGCCAAACAACCCCAGCGACTATGTGACCATCGTCAAAAAAGGTGCATCTGAAGGCAGTTACACCGATTATTTCTATACTCGGGACGGCAATCCAGGCAAACTCAAACTCCCGCTCGAGCCAGGAGAATACGAACTGCGCTACTCGAGTGATTCCTCGAGCCGCACCCTTGCCAGTCGCCCGCTGTTGATCAAAGCTGCTGCTGCGGGAACCTACGACCTGCAAGCTCCGCTCGAGGCACTGGAGGGCAGCCAAATTCAAGTGCAATGGAAAGGCCCCAACAATCCAGGCGACTACATCACTGCCGTTCCCAAAGATGCCCCCGTGGGAACCTACATCCACTATTTTTACACCCGAGATGGCAACCCAGGTTTGCTGACCATGCCGCTGGGCGCAGGGGACTACGAACTGCGCTACTCCACCGAAGCTGCCTCACCCAATCCCACCTTGTTTAGCAAAGCCATTCGCCTGACCAAAGCCAGCTACTCGCTCGAGGCTCCCAAACAAGCCCTTGGGGGCAGCCAAATTCAAATCAAATGGACTGGCCCCAACAACCCAGGCGACTACATTACTGTGGTGGAAAAAGGTGCACCAATAGGAACCTATACCGAATATTTTTATACCCGTGACGGCAACCCAGGCCTGCTGAATATGCCCTTTATGGCAGGGGATTTTGAACTGCGCTACTCCAGCGAAGGCACTTCACCCAACCCCACTTTATTTAGCCAACCGATCAAACTGACCCTTGCCAGCTATACCCTCGAGGCACCCCGCACAGGCAAGGCGGGAACCCCCATTCAAATCAAATGGACTGGCCCCAACAATTCGGGTGAATACGTCACCATCGTCAAAAAAGGTGCGCCGGTTGGAACCTACACCGAATATTTTTACACCCGCAATGCCAATCCAGGCAGCCTAACCCTGCCGCTCGAGAAGGGGGAATATGAAATTCGCTACTCCACCGAAAGAACTAGCCCCAATCCCACCTTGTTTAGTATTCCAATTTTGGTCAACTGATGCTGCTATTTAAACCTTACCACACGAAAAAAATGATTTAGGCTCGACCAGAGTCTTTGGCAGAACAACTATTTTTACTAAAAATTAATTTGTGAAATATCTTCACAACCGATGTAGTTCACACTGCACTTGAGGTATGTTTTCTTGACAAACAAACTTCGATCAGGCTATACTTCCCTTACCAAAACTACAGGTCGCCCAAAAATATTTCGGGATGGTCTAAAAATAGCTTGTTTGGCACAGCGTTCCTATTTTCGCTGGGTCTGAGCAGGGAGGTGAACAATGGCGCTCAGTCTCGAGTCCATTCGGGTACAACATACCTTAATGGTTCTGCAAAAATTATGGAAAGAAAACCTCTCAAGGGCAGAATTGGCTCGGCGCATTGGTCTCTCCCGTTCGGCTATTTCCTCGATCATAACTGAACTGATCGAAGCGAACTTGGTATCGGAAATGGGTTTTGGTAGTTCTACGTCGGTGGGTGGGCGCAAACCCGAATTGCTGCGTTTGCGTTCGGAAGCAGTGTATGTTTTGGCAATGGAATTGGGGGCGCAACACTTGCGTTTGGGGGTTTTGGATCTCAGTTGCGACCTGCTTTTTAGCCTCGAGGTTGCCCATTCCATTGCTTTGGGGCCACAAGCCACCTATCAACGTTTACAGCTTTTGATTGCGGATTTACTTTCCCAAACGGGTCTAAGCATGGGCAATATTGCCATGTGTGGGCTTTCTTTGGCGGGGCCTGTCGATGTGGCAACGGGCCGCATGGTCTATCCACCCAATATGCCAGGCTGGAACGACGAAGCGGTAGCGGCAACGGTGGCAAACCGTTTGGGCAAACCGAGTTTTGCCGACAACGATGCCAACTTAGCGGCGCTTGCCGAGGCCAATCTGGGCGCATTTGCGGGTAGCTCTGATTTAATTTACCTCAAAGTCTCGAGTGGGATTGGGGCGGGGCTATTTTTGCGGGGCAAATTGTACCGTGGAATGCGGGGTGGGGCGGGTGAAATTGGACACATCAGCATCAACGAAACCGGCCCCAAAGGGCGCAGTGGCAACCCAGGCAGCCTCGAGGCATATGTTTCGCCCAAGGTGATTGTGGAACAGCTCGAGCGTTGGGAAATTGCTTTTCCAGCGGGTCAAGAAATCGAAACTTTGGCGGAATTGGCCCGCAACAACGACCCTCGAGCGGTGGATTTGTGGCTCGAGTTTGGGCGGCATTTGGGCGTGGCAGTCTCGAGTATGTTGAATTTGTACAACCCTGCGGTGCTGTTAATTGGTGGGCGAATGACCTCTGGAGAAGCGTGGTTGCGCCGTGGCATCGAGCAAGAAATCGAATACCGCACCTTGCTGATCAACCGCCAAGATGTACAACTGGCCTTCTCGAGTCTGGGCCGCGACGCTTCGCTACTGGGTACGGGTATGATGCTGATTGGCGAATTGCTCACACCTACCTGGCTCGAGCATTTGTATCTGTGCAGTTCACAAAGCACTTTGCTCAATCAAAGCTCAATCAAAGGCTCCATCAATAAAGACTCCATCAAAGGCTCGAGTAAGCGTCTATCAGGTCAAAGCGTAATTTCAACAGTTCCAACCAGTTTAGAAGAACCGCCAACACACAGTGTTACGGTTCCACGTTAAGCACAGTTCTAAAGTAGGTCAAAGTAGGTCAAGGTAGTTTGAGATAGTTTAAGGCAGACTTCCAATCCAAAACGCTCGAGGTTATTCGTTTTACCCTAGTGTTACCCTAGTTTTACCTTCCAAAAGTAACTTTCCATCTCAAAAGGAGTTCTACATGCGACGCAACCGTTCTTTCTTGGTTTTAGGTATCTTGGCAGCGGGTTTGGCATCAGGTTTGGCCCAGGCCAAAGAGTTGGAAGTTTTTTCGTGGTGGGCAGGCGACGAAGGCCCCGCGCTCGAGGCTTTGGTAAAGATGTATAAAGCCAAATACCCCGATGTCAGCGTGGTCAATGCCACGGTAACGGGTGGTGCAGGAGTCAATGCACGGGCCGTACTCAAAACTCGAATGCTCAGCGGCGATCCACCCGATTCGTTCCAAGTCCATGCGGGCCAAGAATTGATCGGCACTTGGGTGGTTGCCGACCGAATGCAAGACCTGACCCCACTGTATAAGAGTGAAGGCTGGATGACCAAGTTTCCCAAAGGTCTGCTCGATTTGCTCTCCTACAAAGGGGGCATTTGGAGCGTGCCTGTCAACATCCACCGCTCCAATGTGATGTGGTACAACCCTGCCAAACTCAAAGAGTGGGGGGTCACCCCTCCCAAAACTTGGCCCGAATTTTTGTCCACCTGCGCTAAACTCAAGGCAAAAGGGCTAGAAGCACCCTTGGCAGTGGGTGAAAACTGGACTCAACAGCATCTCTGGGAATCGGTAGCACTGGGAACCTTGGGTACCACCAACTATGGCAAGCTCTGGAAAGGTCAAATTAAATTTACCGATCCCAAAGCCGTCAAAGTCTGGGAAACCTTTGGTAAAGTGATGGATTGCTCCAACAAAGATGCCTCGGGTCTGAGCTGGCAACAGGCCACCGACCGGATGCTCGAGGGCAAAGCCGCTTTCAATATCATGGGCGACTGGGCCGCAGGCTACATGGCAACCACCAAAAAGCTCGAGCCTGGTAAAGGCTTCGGATGGGCCGCATCGCCCGGTACCAATGGCACTTTTTTGATGCTCTCCGATTCGTTCGGGTTGCCCAAAGGGGTCAAGAACGTCACCGAAGTGAACAACTGGCTGAAGCTGCTGGGTTCGCAAGCGGGCCAAGATGCCTTTAACCCGCTGAAAGGTTCAATTGCTGCCCGCCTCGATTCCGATGTTTCCAAATACAACAGCTACTCGCAGTCGGCTGCCAAAGATTGGAAAGCCAACAAAATCGCAGGCAGCCTATACCACGGTGCAGTGGCTCCAGAAAGCTTTACCAGCCAATTTGGTAGCGTGATGGAAATATACCTAAGCAGTAAAAATGCCAACGCCGCCGCGCAAGCTGCTCAAGAAGTGGCTGATAAAATTAACTTAGGTAAATAATCTCGAGAGAATAATCTCGAGCGGGTTGTTTCGTATTCTTCTGCGATTTACTGAATATCAAGGTACTTTATAGTGATCTTTAGCCATAAGGTGCGTGGTAGGGGTTTAAAACCACCCCTACCAAAGATAGATCTCTATAAACTCGAGAAGAATACGGTATCAGCCAAAGTAAATCCATGCCAGCATTACTCAGGAGCCATAATTGGCGGAATCCTTAGTAGCTGTCCGCCCCCCGCTTTGGGGGTTTTTTTAAGTAATCTAAAGCAATCTAAAGGAGGCTCGAGTTGACTCTTGTTCAAAAACAACCCAGCGTCAAAAAACCCAAATACCGCTTCAATAGTGACCGCACCACTGCTTTTTTTGTTATTTTACCTTCGATTATTCTACTTGCCATTTTTGTATATGGCTTTATCGGTCAAACAGTCTATACTTCGCTCACCGATTGGGGTCTTGATCCTTCACAAGCACTAGCAATCAAGCCCGTTACCCGTTTTATCGGCCTAGCCAATTACCATGA
The DNA here is from genome assembly GCA_025359705.1 of Deinococcales bacterium. Lineage (GTDB taxonomy): Bacteria > Deinococcota > Deinococci > Deinococcales > Deinococcaceae > JACMOA01. The sequence continues at coordinate 5,577 of JANYFS010000335.1, forward strand.
GTTATTTACCAGTACCCTAGATGGACGTTTTCGTCAAGATTTGGTCAATACTGTATTTTTTACGATCTTCTTTGTGGTCGGCTGCTTGGTTTCTGGTCTGGGCCTTGCCATTGCTCTAGACCGCGCACCTAAAGGTGAAGGGATGTTTCGCAGTATTTTTCTTTTTCCCATGAGCTTATCTTTTATTGTGACAGGTACAATTTGGCGCTGGATGCTACAGCCCGAGGGTGGAATCAATCAATTGCCTACGTTTGTAGGCTTGCCAGCGGGTAAGTTTGGTTGGCTGACCACTCGAGATCAAATTTGGTCGTTTTCTTGGAATGCAGTTCCCATGTTTACTGCCGTAGTCATTGCGCTTGTTTTAGGCTGGGTGGCCTTTCAAGCCTTCAAAGCCAGCAACCGCCCTCAAGCCATCATTGCAACAACTTGTGCAGTGGCTCTTCTGCTCTGGGGTATAACCTTTGGTCGCGCACTCAAACCTTTACCCTTCGACGAAATGCACGGCTTTAATCTGGCTTTTATTGGCATTATCATTGCCGCAGTATGGCAAATGGCAGGTTACACCATGGCGGTATATATTGCGGGTTTGCGGGCCATTCCCGACGAAGTTCGTGAAGCCGCTCGAGTGGACGGTGCTACTGAATTTCAAATCTATCGCTATATTATTTTACCCCTGCTAACCCCCGTGACTTTATCCGTCACTATTATTCTGGGCCATATCAGCCTTAAAATCTTCGATCTGATCTTTGCGATGGCAGGCCCCGACAATGCTCCTACCGACGTACCTTCGCTCTTGATGTATCTCACTACCTTTAGAGCCAATCAATTTG
>JANYFS010000479.1 GCA_025359705.1 Deinococcales bacterium
GACCCCTTCAGTATCGGTTAAACCGAATGCCACAATAGCTCCACTTTGAACATTAAGTCCACTGCGTATATTCACAGTAGCACCTGCTAAACCTTTTCCCACCACCGAATTAGTAACAATCCCCGTAACAACTCCTGGCCCTGTGCGGTCAGCGGGAATTAGTGGCAAAGTCTCCAAAAAACGCGACTGATTAGAAAATGCTTCTAGGTTGCCAATCTGAGCAGGAAGATAGCCTGGTTTAGTGATATCTACTGTGTAACCATTACCTGCTGGGAGCTGTGTGAGATAGTTTCCACCCGTAGTAGTAAGGGATGGATGCGGTTCCTGACCCGTATGGGTGAATGTAATATTTACCCCTGCTAGTGGTGTTTGGGTTACAGCATCGAGTACCACACCACCCAGCAAAGTAGCAGGTAGAACATTAACTTTTACCCTGCTCGATTTACCAGAGGTTTTGGCACTTACATAAATGTAATCATTGGTATCATCGGTTTCGAGAAGACCTCGAACTTTACCCTGACCATCAACAGTGATCTTAGTTCTGTCGTTGGTCAACCATCCTGTAATGCCCTCCGTAGCAGGTGTTCCGACGCATCCCTTTGGGCCAATTTTGGGTGTGGCGGTCAATTGTACAGTAAGATTCTTTTCAACCTGAACCGGATTGGGAGTAAAATTTACTCCTTGCACCACGCAAGCCACCTGAGTTTTGACAGGGGTAGTCGAAGAACATGAAGTAGCGGCAAAAGCGAGGGTTAGCAACAGAATAGTAGATTTTTTCACATTTTCTCCTTAAAACAGATTAGGGTTAAGACATATTTTTTTGTTGTTTTGGTGCAAACAACACTATTCCAAAAACCATCATTTAGCCCCAATCTGATTCACCCTATTTGGATGATGTGGATGAATGGTTTAGACATCCCTAACAACTTCGTTTATGAGTGCCTTCCAAACTGACCCTTATAGTAACATGTGGTCATGTTCTAAGGTAAGGATTTTTTCACATGGCGTAATTGGGATGTAAAAAGTGCGTGTAACAAAATTCTTATGTATGTTCGTTCGGTAGACCTTCGGTCAGATAACCCTTACGAGGTTACGGTGTCTCGAGGGTAAAGTCTTGCTTGGTTTTCATCTGGCCCGCAAGAATTTGATTGATGGCGTGCAACCAGGCTCGAGCGCTGGACTCCACAATATCGGTTGCCACGCCAATTCCTGTGACTTTGGATTCCCCGTAGCGTACCGAAATGGTCACTTCGCCCAAGGCATCCCCACCCCGTGTCACTGCTTCAATGCGGTAGCTCTCGAGGGTGGGATTTATTTTGGTGATGTTGGAAATGGCGCTGTATACCGCATCTACTGGGCCATCTCCTGTGGCAGCGGCTTGCTGGGTTCCTTCGGGTGTGACCAAGCGCACCGTTGCCATTGGGGTCACGCGCATTCCCGACAGCACCTGCAAATCCTCGAGGGCGAAGGTTTCTTTTACGCTGTCATGGCCTTCCACCAAGGCCCGCAGGTCTTCATCGGAGATTTGGCCTTTGCGGTCTGCCAAATCCTTGAAGCGCACAAACAGCACATTGATGGCCTCTTCGTTCAGGCTCGAATCTGGGGTTTCTCCCTCGAGGGCGTAACCTAAGCGGGTCAGGGCATCGCGGAAGGCAGCGCGGCCCGAGTGCTTGCCCATGACCATCACCGCTGCTTGGCGACCCACAATTTCGGCGTTCATGATTTCGTAGGTTTCTTTGTGCTTCAGCACGCCGTCTTGGTGAATGCCCGACTCGTGAGCAAAGGCATTTTCACCGACCACCGCTTTGTTGGGCTGCACAATCATGCCGGTCAGTCTCGAGACCAACCTCGAGGTACGGTACAGCTCTCGAGTGTGAATCTGGGTTTTGGCCTGGTAGTAGTCGGCTCTGGTGTGCAGAGCCATCACCACTTCCTCGAGGGCGGTGTTGCCCGCCCGTTCACCAATGCCGTTGAGGGTGCATTCGATCTGGCTCGCGCCGTTTTCCACCGCTGCCAAGCTGAGCGCGGTTGCCATGCCCAAATCGTCGTGGCAGTGGGTAGAAATGGCGATGTTGCGGCCTGCCACGACCTGATCATAAATCCGCTTGATCATCATTCCATACTCGAGCGGAGCGCCGTATCCCACGGTATCGGGAATGTTGATGGTGGTTGCCCCCGCCTCGATTGCCATTTTATAGAGCTGAAACACAAATTCGGGATCAGCACGCATCACATCTTGGCCCGAAAACTCGATGTCGTCGGTGAATTGCCGCGCGTAGCGAATCATTTTATCGGACAGCTCGAGGACTTCTTCGGGGGTTTTCCGCAGCATGTACTGGATTTGCACTTTGGAAGCACTGGTAAAAATGTGAATCCGTGATTTTTCGGCCTGCTCGAGGGCTTGGGCGGCGCGGTCAATATCTTTGGGGTTGGTGCGGGCCAAGGCGCAGATCACGGGGCCACGAACCTCTTTAGCAATGCGGCTGACACAATCAAAATCGCCCTCGGAGGTAATCGGGAAACCTGCCTCGATGATGTCCACATTCAACCGCTTGAGCTGGTGGGCAATCTCCAGTTTTTGCGAGGTGTTCAGGGCCACCCCAGGCGACTGCTCGCCGTCTCGCAGGGTGGTATCGAAGATTTTGATGTGGCGCATGGGGTTAGTGGTGGTGGGATCTGAGCTGGTCATATTAACTCCTGTGGTGTACCTGTTGTGGTGTATCTGAATGGGGCGAGACCAAAAAAAACCCTCGAGCGGTTAGACTCGAGGGGCATTCGTTTGGCAGACCAAATTAGCGGCGCAAAACTCCCTTCGAGTTTGCGGTGCTTAGTAGTCGGATGTTTTGGTTCATTTGAACTAGCCTAACCCAACTTGGCTCGAGCTGTCAATATCGAGCAAATCAGTAAAACGTTTTCGGCGGTGTTGTCTGGATATTTTTATCTCGAGCTGAATTGACCTCGAGCGGTCTTTATCTCATGCTGGCAAGTAGTTTCTTGGCGTTTTCCAAATCCAGCTTTTCCCAGAAATCTTTGGGGGTGAATTTAACCCCAATCTCGAGCTGAGCGATGGCCCGTTTTTTGTTGCGCTGGCTGACTTTCATCAGGGCGTTGGCATATTCCATGCGGTGAATCACGGTGTTTGGCTCGAGGGTGATGGCTTTGAGAATATTGGGTTCCACTTCACTATTGCGCCCACCTGCAATCAAAGGGACTTCGGCGTGCCACAGGCCCAAAGCCACATATGCCGCTGCAATTTTAGGATCCAGCCTGATCACCGTCTCGAGTTCGCTGCGTACTTCACCCGCAATGCCCAAGCTTTGCAAAATACCTTTAAACTGCGCCCCACGCCCCAAGGCTCGTGCCAGTTCCATGTGGGCTTCGGCGTTGTTTGGCTCGAGGGTGAGGGCTTTGCGGGCGTAGTCGGTAGCCTTGTCGTAGGCCGCTTCGCGCTGGTTTTCGGGCAGCAAAACTGCGCCGTAGGTGGTAACTTTCGCCGCCATAATTAGGCCAGCAGCGTTGTTCAGGCTCAGCGAAATGCTCAGGGTGTTGGCAACATCTCCTTTGGCAAAAGCAGTGTTGGCATCTGCCAGACTTGCGGCGAAGGCAAACGAGGATAAAGATAGGGTTAGTGCGACCAGCCAGTTACGCATAGTGAAACTCCTTGGGTGAGTGATGTTTGGGCAGGGATTGTGCGATTTGATAACAGAGTAACAAATTATACCTGATCTAAAATGATTTTTGAGTAGGGTATTGCTTTTTTTTCACATTTTTCTCAAGATCACAGAAAAAGAGATCGGGTAGGGATGGGTTTAAATCCCGCCCAGTACGCAAAATCCTAGGCAAAAGTCGAATGTGCGTGACCCTGCCTTTACCTCGAGCTTACAGCTTGGTCAATTTGGGATAACTCATCACCACTTCGGCTTGGCCCAAGAATTCGCCCTCTTGGTCGGGACTCCACACCACCTCGAGCGAAATCAGCTCATCGGGGTTCAGGCTCGAGGGTGCAAAAGGCTCGAGTGGTGTGGACAATTCGGATTTCTTGATTGATTCGGATAAAAAATAAATGAAACCTCGAGGGGTTAAAAATACCCCTCGAGATTAAGATGATCAGTCGAATTAGGCATAAAAGAGGGCGAGGTTAGAACCCGCCCTTACCTTTTTTTGCTTGCTTTTTATCGTTTATCTATTATCTTTTGCGGACTACGGACAATGGATAACGGATAACGGATAACAGATAACTCAAAACGAATTCAATAATTAAACTGCCATCCCAATTGTACATCCGCCCGTTGCCGATTCCCATCCTCGAGCAAACGAATGGATAAGCTCAGATCATTGTTGGGATCAATCGGTAACAAAACGCCGCCTTGAAGATACACCCCCAAATCGACTCCAGTGGAACCCCACACCCCCAAACCCACAAAGCTCGAGGCATTAAAACTCAGGCTGGAGGAGGGTGGACCAAGGCCGCGCATTCCTAGCCCTAAGCTCCATTCTTTAGGAATGAGCGCATCGATAGGGGATTCAAATACGCTGGCAACGTGAAATCCTGCGGTTCCCTCGAGAGTGATGCAGGCAGTTTCACGCAACTGAAGCAGTGGATACAGCCCCCAACTCCCCGATAACTCGAGCCAGGTTTGTTGGTCATAGCGGTGAACCAAACCCAAAGCAAAAGTACGCTCGAGTGGTGGCTCGAGTTGTTGGGCGGTGGCTTTGGGTACAGCCAAAATTCCCAGCAAAAGTAAAATTGCTAGGGTATTGGTGTGTTTGAAATGCGTAGCAGTGATTTTAGGCATAGGAGTTGATTTTTGGGTACAAAAAAGTTTTTTGAAGAAGAAAAATAGGGCGCGTATTTAGAGCAGTTGTCCGTTATTCGTTATCCGTTTTTCGTTAAGGCATGATCATAAATATCGTGGCTCAGACGAACAAATCTTATTTTGAGCAATGTGATTTATTCGTTCATTACTCTGACAACCGCTCTAAAAAACAAAGCAGCAGTACGAGGAACAAAATGACTGAACCAGGATCACCTTATTATGGACGAGCGGACAAAGCTGCGCCGATCACACCCGCATCGTAACCCATTTGGGCGCGGCGGATCTGTACAGGTGCAAAACCTCCCGCCGAAGTGGTGGCAGCCGCTTGCACAGCTTCAAAAAAGTAGTCGCCCACTTCGGCAACTCCGCCACCCAATACAAAAACCTCGGGATCGAAGACCTTTTGCAGATCGCCCAGCATCCGCCCGATAAAATACAGCGCATTATCCACCACCGCTTTGGCGACACGATTGCCCGACTGGGCCAGATCGAAGGCTTCTTTGGTACTGATTTCACGGCCCAACGCAAAACTAACATCTCGAGCAATCGCGCGGCCCGAAGCAATCGCCTCGAGCGCTCCACTTTGCCCCACCCCACTGACCGCCGCACCCTGCAAAGCAATCACATGCCCAACCTCGCCCGCAATGCCGTTATGACCGTGCCACACGCGATCACGAATACAAATGCCACCACCAATGCCCGTGGAAACCGTGATAAAAATCGAACTCGAGGTTCCTTTGGCGGCTCCCAGAACGGCTTCTGCTAAACCTGCGGCGTTGGCATCGTTCTCGAGGGCCACAGGTAGCCCCAGTTGTTCGGTCAGATAGTGTACCAAAGGCACATCCACAAATCCAGGAATATTGGGGGCAAAACGCACTTCACCTTTAGCAAAGTTGGGCGGGCCAGGAACCCCCACTCCCACCGCTCGAGTTTTGGGGTACTGGCTTCGCAACTGCTGCACTTGCACCACCACTTGATCCAAAACCGCTTGCCAGCCCGCTTGTGGGGTAGGTTCGATCACTTTAGAGACCAAATGCTGCGGCTCTCCGACCAGAACGCCTACCGAAATTTTAGTGCCACCAATGTCTACGCCAATCAATGCCATGTTTACCTTCCCTTAAGTGCTACTCGAGCCTTATGCCAACCAAATGCTAACTAAAAAACCCGAAATGTACGATTTAAAGCCGAACAGATGTATTAGACAGCTTTTCAAAAGAGCCACAAACCCAAGCCCTGAGTGTTTCCTAGACAACTGACCTCTGGGTTCGCTTTCAAATCTCGAGCCGAAACCCAATTTCGCAACCTTGATAGGTCACCTTGATAGGTCACCTTGATTCGCATGTGGTTTAGGGCAAATTCACTTTAGGAGTGGTCTCGAGGGCAGTCTCGAGCACGTTTCTAACCTCGAGCGGAAGGGGGGTAGGGCGCATGGTTTGTGGGTCAATTCCCACTTGGACACTGCGGGCCTCGGCACACAGTTCGCCGTCTGCCAACACACGGTAGCTAAACTCGAAGCTGGTATTGCCCAATTTGATGGGCCAAACTTCCACTTCCACATGCTGCCCAAAATGAATTTGTTTGCGGTAATCCATGGTCAAATGAACCACCACCACATCAAATCGCGGCAATCCTTGGCGCATCAGATGGTGCATCCATTCCACCCGCGACTGTTCGAGGTACTGCACAAACGAGACATTATTGACATGTCCCAGCATATCAGTGTCGCCAAAGCGCACTTGGATCGAGGTTTTGAACGGAGTTTGCATTTGACCTAAGTATACTGATGCGTGCGGCTCTCATTTCCATTCTTAATTTTTGTTTTTGGTTTGATTTTTGTTACGGCGGTTTCCCGTTATACTGTTGCCCGTGCGCCGTCCTTCCTACCATCATATTGTGATCAGTGCAGTAGCCGGTATTGGCCTGATCCAAATGACCTTGTTTATTGGCTATACCGTGTTTCGCACCTTCCAAAATCAGGCGGCCCTCGAGAGCGAAGCGTTGCATATTCAAACCCTAAAAGCCGAAATTGCTCAACTAAAAGAATTGAAACAGCACGCCGAATACGACCCCAGTTTTGTGCGCGAATTAGCGCGTTGCCAAGGTTTTGTACAGCGCGGTGAAATTGCCATTATCGATGAAAAACGGTTAGACGACAGCAAAGCCGACCCCTGCGAACCTCGAGTGATGTTGCCCAAACCTTAAAGGTGAACCTTAGAACAGTTGTCCGTCGTCCGTCATGCGTTTTCCGTTTAAGAATCGTCCTGAGCATTGCGTCCTAAACGACGAGACTGCTGTTTGACTGAGTGAGTGATGTATTCGTCTATTACTCTGACAAATGCGCTAATCCCTGTGGTATGCAAAATCGGTAAAGTGTGCGGTATTGCTCGAGGGAATGCCATTGCTGCTGGCATATAACCCAATATAGGTTCCCACAAAACCGCCTGCGGTGGCGGCAGAAAGCATCGAACCATTGACCGTGGCAAGGGTATGCTTTACGCCCTCGAGCGCAAAAACAAAGCGGTATTCTTGCCCCACAGCAGAAATCTCGAGTGTTACCGTGCTGGCGTGGCATTCTATTTTGGCGAGGCTACTTTCTTGGCCCGCTTTGCGCTGGATCAGCTCGAGGGTGTGGGCGGTTTTGACGAAACGAAAATGGAATTCGTCGCTGTAGAACAACACCATGCCTGCACATTCTGTCTCGAGACTGGGTTCAAACTCGAGGGTGACACTCGAGTGGAAATTCATATGCTGCTGTCTGCGGGCGATAAAAGCCACATTGCAATGCTCCGAAAGCTGGGCGGGCAGCAGGTTTAGGCTCAAAGATCCAGGTCGCTCGAGCAGAGACCACCACGCTTGGGTGGGGGTGCGTAAAAAGTTCCACTCGAGGCCCAAAGTTTCGCCAAATCCTGTTCGATTCTTGACGGATTGCTGGAGGGAATTATGCTGGGCAAGATGGATATATTCAGGTAAGTTGGGTTTTGGGTATTCGGGTAAAATTCTGCCGTGTCCCGCGCTAACCACGGGCCAGCCGTCTTCCCAAATCATCGGAACCAAAAAGGTTTCGCGGCCCAAATTGTAATGATAGCCGCCATAAGGCCGCATTCCTAAGCAGACCATCCAGCATTCGCCGTTTTGAGTTTCCACCCAATCGGCATGGCCCACCCCCACAATCGGAAAATTTTGCCCCAAATGGCGGTGGGTCAGAATTGGGTTTTGCGGGCAAACCTGATACGGCCCCGTGATCACATCGGCCCGAAATACGGTGACAGCGTGCTGGTGGGCGGTTCCACCTTCGGAAATGAACAGATAATATTTTTCGTCTCGTTTGTAAATATGCGGGGCTTCGGCGGCGGTGGCATTTTTGATGGCTCCATCGGTCAATACTTGGGCTTCGGAAATGGGCTGCAAAGTCATAGGATCGAGCTGTTGTAAATACACTTCACAGTGCCAATCGATCCCCTCGAGCGGGCGATACCTCGAGGCGGTCAAGTACACTTTGCCATCCTCAAAAAACAGCGATGGGTCGATGCCGTCCACTTCGGGCATCCAAATCGGCTGCGACCAACCGCTAAAAGGGTCGCGGGTTTTGACCACAAAATTGCCCGATACACCCTCGGAGCGCACCACGGTGCAGATGAGATAAAACCAACCTTCAAAAAAGCGGATGGTGGGGGCGTAGGTTCCGTTGTCGCTCGAGGGACGCTGGATGTCCAAAATCATTTGCTCTGGGCGGTCTATACCGTGTCCAATCTGCTGCCAATGCACCAAATCGCGGCTATGAAAGATGGGCAAGGCAGGAAAATATTCAAAGCTCGAGGTGACAAGGAAATAATCTTCCCCGTTGCGGCAAATCGAGGGGTCGGGATACATTCCACTGAGGATTGGATTTTGGAAAGTCATGATTAAAAAAAGTGTACACCCCTAAAATTTCATCATCCTAAAATCCGTGATAATAACAGCATGTTCACCTTTAGCGAAGCCCGCCAGCAACCGACCATAAACGTGGGACTCGAGGCGCAGATTTTGGGACGGCTCGAGGGTGCATACATGGGCAATGATGTGGGCAATGGTTTTGTACTCGAGCGGGAATTTGAGACGATTTTTTACAGCTCTAACAACCTTCCCGAACAACTTAAACACCTGTTTGGAAGCCTGAACCCGCGCCGTTTGGATGAAGATTTGCTCGAGCGTTCTTGCGTGGCGGCGGATCGGCTGTTGCGGGGGGCTTCACTGCTGGACAACGCCATTCAAAAAATTGCTTTGGCTCTCAAAAACGCTGGGCTGACACGGGGTGGGCATTTGCGCCGCGAATGGGACAGCCCCGAGCTGCCTTTGTGCTTTGAATTCTCCCTCGAGACCAACCCGCACCAAGCCCTATTTGCCCTCAAGCGGTTGTGGGCCGCCGATTGGAGTTTCGAGGCCACCCTCGAGCGCCTGGACAACACAGGACACTACGGCCTCGAGGCGCGGCCCGTGCTGTTTTTTACGGGGCCAAAACCCAAATTAGATTCCCAAGTAAATCCTCAAATGGCCCTCGAGCTGGGAAAGATGTTGGGTTTGCCAGAAGTGCAGCTTCTCTCGAGCGAAGGTACGTTGGTGGGGATTCGGCAAGGGCGCTAAAACTTAAACACATGTTCAAACACATGTTCAAACACATTCTCAAAATGTGCTACTCAAACCCCTGATGCAACCCTTTAGAATGAGCAAGCGTAACACCCTCTGTAACCGAATCTCGAGTTTTTAAAAGGAGTTGCACCTATGTCCATTAGTTTAGCCAAAGGGCAAAAAATCTCTCTGACCAAAGAAGGCGGCGGCGCACTGAGCAGCGTAATCATGGGCTTGGGCTGGGATGCCAAGAAGAAAAAAGGTTTTCTGGGCTTCGGCAGCCGTGACCAAGAGATCGACTTGGACGCATCTTGCGTGATGTTTGATGCGGGCGGCAACATGGTGGATGTAGTGTGGTTTCGCCAACTTCGCAGCCAAGACGGTTCGATTTTGCATACGGGCGACAACCGCACAGGTGCGGGCGACGGCGACGACGAGCAAATTATTGTGGACTTGACGAAAGTGCCTGCCACCGTGACCATTTTGATGTTTGTGGTCAACAGCTTTACTGGACAGGATTTTAGCCAGATCGAGCAAGCCTTTTGCCGCATTGTGGACAAGAGCAACGGTCAAGAGATCGCCCGCTACAACCTCAGCTCGAGCGGCAGCCACACCGCCCAAGTGATGGCAAAGCTATACCGTCACAACGGCGAATGGAAAATGCACGCCTTGGGCGAAGCCTCTTCGGGACGTACTTTTCAAGATTTATTGCCCGCCATGCGTGCCAATTTGTAAAGCTGCTCGCTCGCTCGAGTTGAAGTTATATTTTGCTCGAGCTTTTTCCAATCCAAGCCCATGCCAAGCCCACTTTCCTAAAATCCCCTCGAGGTTACAACATGGCACTATCCCTTTCCAAAGGCGGCAATATTTCCCTCTCCAAAGCCGATCCCAATCTGACCCGCATCCTGCTGGGTTTGGGCTGGGATGCCCGTTCCACTTCGGGCGACGAGTTCGATTTGGATGCCAGCGCTTTTATGCTGAGTGACAGCGGCAAAGTGCGTTCGGACTCGGATTTTATTTTTTACAACCAGCTTCGCAGCGCCGACGGTTCGGTGGAACACACCGGCGATAATCGCACAGGGGACGGTGACGGCGACGACGAAGCCCTCAAAATCAACCTGAGCAAAGTTCCTCAAGACATCCAACGGGTGATTTTTCCTGTGACCATCCACGATGCTTTGGCTCGCCGTCAGAACTTTGGTATGGTCAAAAATGCCTTTATTCGGGTGGTCAACGATGATACAGGGGTAGAAATTGCCCGCTACGACCTTTCCGAAGATGCCTCCACCGAAACCGCCATGATCTTTGGTGAGGTGTACCGCCACAACGGGGAATGGAAATTCCGCGCAGTGGGACAGGGTTATGCAGGTGGTTTGCACGCTTTGGCGAAGGATCACGGGGTCAATATCTAAGTTCGATCATTCCCAAAAAGAGCAGACTCGAGCGCGATACAGGCTCGAGTCTGCTCTTTTTAGAATTTCCCCTCCAAGGCTTTTTGTTTCCGATTCATTTTGTTGTGCTATTGCAACCTTTTTTCTCGAGGGGCGTAGTTGTAAAGTGAGCAAGTTGGCTCGAGGGAAGAATATTCACCCCGCTCGAGTTTGGGGCGTTCCCAGAAAGAAACAGGAGAAAAGATGATTGCGAGAGAATTCGGTTTTTCCATCGGGCTAAGCATTATTTGCTTGATCGGTGCATTTGTATTTGGGATGTTTCATGCGGGCGATGCGGGCATTGCTACAGGTCTAAAGTTTCTGTTTATTGCGCTGGTGCTGGGGGTAATGGAGGTTTCGTTGTCGTTTGACAATGCAGTGGTCAATGCCACGGTGTTGCAAAAGATGTCCCCCGTGTGGCAACAGCGTTTCTTAACCATCGGTATTTTTATTGCGGTGTTTGGGATGCGCTTTTTGTTCCCAATCATCATTGTTTCGGTGGTTTCGGGTTTGG
>JANYFS010000369.1 GCA_025359705.1 Deinococcales bacterium
CGTGGGCTTCGGCGATGCGGTGACACCCGCGCCGCAGGATTTGCTCTACCCGACGCTGCTGAACCAGCCGCAACCGAACGTGCGGGCATACCCGGTCGTCACGGCGGTCGCAGAGAAGCTGCACGCGATCACCGTACTGGGCATGGGCAACACGCGGATGAAGGATTATTTTGATTTCGGGTTTCTGCTCGAGCGGGGGCGGCGTTATGGCGGTTTGTTGCCGTTTCCGATTCATTTGGAACACACCGAACAATCTACAGTACAACGGGTACAGATCAACGCGCGTGGCGCACCGTGGCGGGCCGAATATCCTTCGCTCGAGGCCAAAAAAGCCGCATTGCTCGAGTTTGGAACTTCGGTACTGGGCCGTGAACCCTTCGATGTGATCGAGTTGCGTTCACCTGCGGGGGATTTGGATGGGCTGGCACTGGTTTTGCCCTTTACCCCGAGCCTAGCTGCCAAACCCAAGCATGTGGTTTACCTCAAAAACATGCTGCTGTCCGAAGATGCCGAGGATCTTGCGCCACAGTGGGCTTTTTTTGTGCGTTTGGTGGTGAATGCCAACGGCCTCAAACCCACCGCCTCCCGCGAAGGTTTTGCCGAAGATCTGGCCCTCGAGCGAACCCGTTTGGAGATTGGGGAGCAATTGCAGGAGTATTTGACTAATCTTTCCACACAAGATCGCGATAAATTCCGCAGTTTGCTGCGCCTGCACGACCTTTCTTTGCGAGCCTTGGCCCTCGAGAACGATGAACTGTTTACCCTTTTTGCGCCCCAGCTCGAGTTTGAAACCGCCAGTGGGCGAATGAGTCTGACCGAATACCTCGAGCGCTCGAGTTTGTCTCAGCACGGCACCCAATCTGTCACACTGTACTATGCGGGAACCCTCGAGCAATTTCGGCAGATGGGCAAGGTTGCAGCCGCCCAAGGGATCAATTTGATCAACGGCGGTTATATTTACGCCTCAGAATTGCTCGAGCGCTATGGTCAAAAGCACCCCAAGCTGCGGGTGGAGCGGATCGAGTCCGACTTTTTCTCGGAGCGTTTTGAAGAACTGACCATCCTCGAGCGCAACTCCAGCCACGCTTTTGTGGCCTTGGCAGAACAGACCCTCGAGCCAATGGGTTGCGGGGTGGAATTGCTGCATTTCAAACCCGCCGAATTGCCCGCGTTGTTTGTGACTAGCGCTCAGCAACGCTTTGTCCGCACCCTCGAGATTGCTCAAGAGGTTTCGAGCGACCTGTTCGCAGGGGTTTTGGAAAGCATCAAACCCCCAAATAGCCATAGCCAGCCGCATTCCCACACTCGAGTGGGTCTGATTTACCTGAACATGTCCAACCCTTTGATCCACCGTTTGGTGGGTCTAAATGATCAGGCTCGAGTGCGCTGTGTTCTGGAGGTTTTGTATGTGCAGGCACTGCTTTTGGCCCAACACCCGCTCTCGAGCAAAGAACTGAACATTTTAACCTCTGGCTTGGGGCAATTGATCGAGCTGAGTTTGCAGGTGCAAGAGGTGCGTCGTGAACTTCACTGATAGTTTAGACATCCACAGTTTGATGGAGGCCGCCAGCGAGTTGCCCGATGGCTCGAGGCACAAAATCGAACTGCTCGAGCGGGCAGTGGATTTGGCGGATTCGCTTCAAGATGTACGTTTGGGTTATTCCACTCGCAAACAATTGATTCGCGCTACTTCATACGGAGGTTTCCCCGAAAAAACGGTGGTGGCCTTCGCTTGGCAATTGGCAGCTTGGGATAAACATGGCCCAGAAGTCTTGCAAACCAGCAGCTACATGGTGATGTGGCATTACAAATGGGTGATCAATAGTCTCTGGGAGTTTGACACCATCTCGAGGGGGCAAATCGAGGCGGCCTTTGCCGACTTTGAAGCACGGCTCGAGCGGGAGGGTTACAGCTTGCGAACGGTATTGTACTTTCGTTGGAAATATGCTTTTTTTACGGGCCAACTCGAGCAAACCGATGCACGACGGGCGGCTTGGTTGGTCGCTAACAAAGACCATATGAGCGACTGTGCTGCTTGTGAAACCCATTTTTTACACGACTATTTGGTAGGCATGGGACGCTATACCGAGGCATTCGAGACAGTTCAACCCGTGTTGACAGGGAAACAAAGTTGCCTCCATGTTCCTGCTTTGACCTACGGCAGTGTTTTGGAGTCGATGTTGCATTTGGGACAGCTTGATGAAGCGATGAACATGCATGTTCGGGGTTATCCATTGGTGCGGGACAATCCTACTTTTTTTGAAACCTGTGGCGAACATTTGGTATTTTTAGCCTATACCCACAACCTCGAGCCTGCGCTTAAACTGCTCGAGGTGCATTTACCTTGGGCGTTGGAAACCGCAAACCAGATGGGACGTTTTGGGTTTTTGCAAAAGGTTTTGCCACTGTGGGCGCGGCTGCGCCAAGCGGGACAGGCTCGCGTGCAACTCAACCTTCCGAGCAGCATTCCGCTCGAGAGAAATGAAGAGGGTTACGCCCTAGACGCGCTCGAGGGCTGGCTTAGAACTCAGCTCGAGGATTTGGCCCACAGGTTCGATACCCGCAACGGCAACACCCACTTCTCAAGCCAATTGCAGGTGGACGCTACTTTGCTGGAGCGCATTCCCGCTGTACCGCTGCGCCCAGACCGATTTAGCAGCAAAATCAAAAACTGGAAAGGTAAGTTGTGAGGAAAAAATCACCCAAAAATCAATCCCTCAATCAATCCCTCAATCAATCCCTCGAGGAACCCAACTCAAACCCACTTGACGAAATCCACGCCCTGATGGAGCAAGCCGCTGCGCTGCCTTTGGGAAATGCCCAAATGGAACTGCTCGAGCGGGCGGTGGCGCTTTCCGATGTGCTGGGCGATGTACAGGCGGGTTTTGCTACTCGAGATGCTTTGGTGTATAGCGCCAGTATGTCGGGGAATCCACAAAAAACCTTGGTGGCTTTTGCTTGGCAATTGGCCCAGTGGGATAAGTTGGGCCAAGACGGTTTGGGGGTCAGCGAGTTTCATCTGTTGTGGAGCTACAAATGGGTGATCAATGGTTTGTTTTCCATTCCCAGCGTGGCAATGGCACAGGTCGAGGCGGTGCTGAACGATTTTCGAGAACGGCTCGAGCGGGCAGGGCATTCTTTAGGGATTTACCATCAGTACCGACTGCGCTGGGCCATGCACCGTGGCGAACCGCTCGAGGCCGCTGCCATTCACCTCGAGTTCAAGCAGTTTGATAGCTCGGGGATTTTGAACTGCGTAGCCTGCCATCTTCAGCAAGAGGTATCCTTTCAGCGGTTTATGGGCCAATTTGAGGCGGTCTTGCAGGCCGCCAAACCGCTGCTGCGGGTTCATGCTCCCCGCTGCAACCGCGTCCCAAACGCCACCCATGCAGTGCTGCTGCTGCCCTTGTTGCATTTGAACCAGCTCGAGGCTGCCGCCAAACACCACCGCAACTACCAGCATTTTCAACACGACGAAGATGCTTTGCCCTTAATCGGTCTGCACCTCGAGTTTTTGGGCTATCTGGGCGATGTGCCAGCGGGCCTAAAATTGCTCGAGCGGCATTTGGCTTGGGCCTACCGCAGCCAAGATATTGACACCCAATACGATTTTTTGCGCTGCACCTTACCTTTGCTGCACCGTTTGCGCCACAGTAAAGATTTGAGTGAATATTTGAGTGAGTCTGTGGGCGAACTCAATGCTTTGCCCCTCGAGCGGATCATTCCCCATTGGCAGATAGAAGAAAGTGAGCCTGGGGTTTTGGATGGGGTTTTGGATGCCCTCGAGCGGCGGATTCGCAGTGACCTGCACTACATTGCCGTTCAATTTGACACCCGACACGGCAACACCTTTTACCAAGACGGCATCGAACCCGATTTGGCCCTGCTCGAGCGGCCCGCGCAGGTGCTGCCCGCTGTTGCGGAAAAGGTGAAAGCCAAGAGCAACACTGCCAAGGGGAGATGGGTGAAGAACAAGGGGTGAGGGCGCTACGCTCGAGAGGGGGAAAGCTTGAGGGCGAGAGGGCGAGAGGGCGAGAAAAAACTCTTTTACTCTTTGAGGTTTTCTCAGTTTTCTTGACTCGAGTCTGGGGTTGTTATGTGGTGGTTTGGAATAATGGTTTGGCTCGAGGGTTTTAAGTTTTTTTATGGAAAACGGAAAATGGAACACCGAAAACGCTAAAATACCCCCATGAATTCTGTTGCCCTTCCCACCCTCACCTCCCTGCTCGAGATTCTACCGCTTTCGCACATCGCCCAGCTCGAGGCGCAAAATCGCCAAGAACAGCTCACCAAACCGCGTGGATCTTTGGGTCGGCTCGAGGGGTTGTCCATCCAACTGGCGGGGGTTCAAGGCCACGCTAAACCCGCGATTGCGGGCAAAGCGGTAGTGGTTTGCGCGGGGGATCATGGGGTGGCTGATGCGGGAGTCAGCGCCTACCCGCCCGAGGTCACACCCGCGATGGTGTTGAACTTTTTGGGCGGTGGCGCGGCGGTTTCGGCGATTGCTCGAGCGGTGGGGGCCAAAGTCTACGTGCTGGACGCGGGGGTGAATGCGGATTTGCCCGCACACCCGCAGTTGTATGTGCGTAAAACCCGCAAAGCAACGGGCAATATCGCCCTCGAGCCTGCGATGACCCGCGACCAGGCCATTTTTGCGATGCTGGGCGGAGCGGAAATCGCCCAAATTGCCATCCAAGACGGAGCCAATATGATTGCAGCGGGGGACATGGGTATTGGCAACACCACGCCTGCGGCAGCCATCACAGCACAGATCACAGGAAAATCCGTGCGGGACATTGTGGGGCGCGGAACGGGGGTGGATGATGCGGGACTCGAGCGCAAAATCGCGGCGGTGGAACAGGCTCTGGCACGGGTGCAAGGGGGGCAGAATTTAGATGATCCCCTCGAGGTGTTGGCCCAACTGGGCGGCCTCGAGATTGCGGCGGCGGTGGGGGTGATGCTGCAAGGCGCACGCTCGAGGGTGGCGGTGGTGTTGGACGGTTTTATCATGGCAAGTGCTGCCTTGATTGCTGCCGCGCTGAACCCATTGGTCAAAGAGTATCTGTTTGCCTCACACTTCAGCCAAGAAAAAGGCCACCGCATCCAGCTCGAGCATTTGGCCCTCGAACCACTGTTCGACTATGGTTTGCGTTTGGGTGAAGGCACAGGCGCACTGCTCGCCATGCCCACCCTCGAGGCGGCAGCCCGCACCCTCACCGAAATGGCAACCTTTGCCGAAGCTAGTGTTCCCGACCAAGAATCAAACACGGATCTTGAATAGTTTGGTTAAAAACATCCTGCGCCCCTGCCATTTGGCCCTAACCTTCCTGACCACTTTGCCCCTGCCCGACGTGGGCGAAGTCCAAGACGGCGAATTCTCGAGGGCCAGTGGTTTTTATCCGCTGGCGGGTTATGTGGTAGGCGCGGTACTGTGGGTTGTTTTCACCCTCTCCAGCGCCCTGCATTTGCCCAATGGGGTAGGGGCGGCCCTAACCCTGAGTGGCTGGCTATGGATCACAGGAATGTTGCATTTCGATGGCCTGGTGGACAGCGCCGATGCGGTGCTAAGTATGCGCTCGCCACAGCGCCGCCTCGAGATTTTGGCGGATGTGCATATTGGTGCTTTTGGCCTTGCCAGTGGGGTGATGGCTTTGTTGCTCAAATGGAGTTTGCTCGCTTCCGCCTCGAGCCTACCCGCTTTATGGCCCTTGTTGGTGGTTCCCGTCGCCGCTCGAGCCATTCTTTTGGCCCCCATGAACCTGTTCAAAGCCGCCCGCTTAGAAAGTTTGGGCGCACGCTCGAGGGAAGGGTTTTGGCCCGTGGCATTGCTGCTGGCCCTACCCACACTGCTCCTAGGGTTGTGGATACAGGTTGTTTTGGTTTTTGTGGGGATGTTGCTGGCGGCTTTGCTGGTGGCAAAGTTTGCCGCTGGGCGTTTGGGTGGAGGCATCAGTGGGGATATTTATGGGGCAATTATTGAAATTACCGAAATTGTAGGGTTGTTGGTGGCCTATAGTGTTTTTTGGCATTAGAGTTGAGCAAGGTGAACTATGAAAAAACCTCGAGGGATGAAAAAGATACTTCAGCATAAAAAAGAAC
>JANYFS010000376.1 GCA_025359705.1 Deinococcales bacterium
CCGCCAATTCCAGCAAAAAGATCAATAAAGGTAAACTCTGTGGGGGTACTTCTTGCAAAGTCGATCAGGTGAGGTTGCATAGCGGCAGAGGTTTTGATGTTTTGCAAGGCCAGTAGAACAGCGCCAGAAGGCATAATCTCTTGGTTTTCCCAACGGGTGACAGTTCGGGTTGTCACCCCAAGCAGATTGGCGATTTCTTTTTTACTTTTGTGGGTCAGTGCTTCACAAAGGGCAGCTTGAGCTTTGTGTTTTAGCAGATCTGTTCTCGTATTTTCAGACTGGGACATTTAAAAGACATTATGTCCGAGCTTGTCCCATTTGTATAGCCCCCAGTTAGAAATGCTTTCTGGGAGCTTATTTTTTAACCCCTCGAGCCAGATGACGATAACGTAACGCCAAAACCCTCAGCTCGAGCCGACTTTCCCCCGCTCATAGGCCAAGACTGGCCCCAACCAACGCTCCGCCTCCTCGAGCGTCCAACCTTTGCGCTGGGCGTAACTTTCCACTTGGTCGCGGCCCACCTTTGCCACCGCAAAATACTTGCTCTCAAAGTGGGCAAAATACAAACCCGAGACGCTGGCGGCGGGCCACATGGCGCAGCTTTCGGTCAACTCGAGGCCAATTTTTTCGCACTCGAGCAGGCTAAAAATCGTGCGTTTTTCGGTGTGTTCGGGCTGGGAAGGGTAGCCAGGCGCGGGCCGAATCCCACGGTAGCGCTCGCGGATCAGGTCGTGGTTGCTCAAGTCCTCATCCTTGGCGTAGCCCCAGTGTTCTTTGCGGACTTCTTCGTGCAGGCGCTCGGCGAAAGCTTCCGCCAAACGGTCTGCCAAAACCTTGACCAAAATGCTGTTATAGTCGTCCAGATCGGCCTCAAAGACCGCCGCTAGCTCGTGCGCTCCGTGGATGGTCACGGCAAAAGCGCCCACATGGTCGGTAACGGGTTTGTCCAAGTTATCCAAGCCCTCGAGCGGAGCGATAAAGTCGGCTAGGGCGTAGTTTGGCCCCACTTGGTCGCGCTGCTGGCGCAGGGTGTGCAGCCGCACGGGTGCATGGGCAGGACTCGAGCCAGAATCATTAAACACCAAAATATCCTCCTCGAGGCGTGCTGCTTTCCAAAAACCCAAGCTGGCTTTTGCCACAAACAGTTTTTCCCGCACAATCCGCTCGAGCATGTTTTGGGCATCCTCAAACAGCTTTTTGGCCTCAGTTCCCACAAAGGGATCATTGAGGATGGTGGGGTAGATGCCTTTCATTTCCCAGGCGATGAAAAAAGGTGTCCAGTCGATTCGTTCAATTAGGCGCTCGAGCGGATAATCTTGGAATTGTTGGTTCCCCAAAAAGCTAGGGGCCACCAAGTCATTAAACTCGAGCTGGGGGGCGCGTTCTCTGGCTCCCTCGAGGGTCAGCATACGTAGGTTGCGGTCTGCGTGGCGTTCGCGCACCAAAACGTATTCCTCTTTGATTTGCTTTTTGTACTCTTTGTTGTTGGCAATCAGTTTGGACAGCACCCCCACACTTCTCGAGGCATCCAGTACATGCACCACGCTGTTGTTGTGGTAGACAGGCTCGATTTTCACGGCGGTGTGCGCCTTGCTGGTGGTGGCTCCACCAATCAACAGCGGCAAACGCATCCCGCGCCGCTGCATTTCTGAGGCCACATAGACCATTTCGTCCAGGCTGGGGGTGATCAAGCCCGACAGCCCAATGGCATCCACCCCCAGCCGCTCGGCTTCGTCCAGAATCTTTTGGGCCGAGACCATCACCCCCAGGTCGGTGACGTGGTAGCCGTTGCAACCCATCACTACGCCCACAATATTTTTGCCAATGTCGTGAACATCGCCCTTAACTGTTGCCATCAGGATTTTACCCGCGCTTGAGCTGTCGGTTTTTTCGGCCTCGAGGTAGGGGGTCAGGTAGGCCACCGCCTTTTTCATCACGCGAGCGGATTTGACCACTTGGGGCAAGAACATTTTTCCCGCGCCAAACAAATCACCCACCACGTTCATGCCTGCCATCAGTGGCCCTTCAATCACATGAATCGGCTTGCCCAGCAGTTGATAGGCTTCTTCGGCATCCACTTCGGCAAAGTCGGAAATCCCATGAATTAAAGCGTACTCGAGGCGTTTTTCCACACCTTGGTCGCGCCAACTGGCGGTTTCGCCTTTTTCTTTTTTGGTTCCCTTAAACTGTTCGGCAATCTCGAGCAGCCGTTCGGTGGCATCTTCGCGGCGGTTGAACAGCACATCCTCCACTGCCAACAGCAACTCGGGTTTTACCTCGTCGTAGACCTCGAGCATTCCCGCATTGACAATGCCCATATCCAGCCCCGCACGCACCGCGTGGTACAAAAAGGCGCTGTGCATCGCCTCGCGCACAGGGTTATTGCCCCGAAAGCTAAACGAAATATTGGAAATCCCGCCCGAAACATGCGCGTGGGGCAGATTTTCTTTGATCCACTGGGCTGCTGCAATAAAGTCTTTGGCGTAGTTGTTATGCTCCTCGAGGCCAGTAGCCACAGTCAGCACATTGGGGTCAAAAATGATGTCTTCGGGGGCAAAGCCCACTTCTTGGGTGAGGATTCGGTAGCTGCGCCCGCAGATTTCTTTGCGCCGCTCGAGGTTGTCGGCTTGGCCTTGCTCGTCGAAGGCCATCACCACCACCGCCGCACCGTAGCGCTTGAGCAGTCCCGCTTGGCGTTTAAATTCTTCCTCGCCCGCCTTCAGCGAAATCGAGTTGACGATGGGTTTACCCTGCACCCGTTTCAAACCTTCCTCGAGGATTTCCCATTTGCTGGAGTCCAACATAAACGGCACTTTGGCAATATCGGGTTCGCCCGCAATCAGGTTCATAAACTCGATCATGGCAGCCACCCCGTCCAGCATCCCTTCATCCATGTTTACATCGATGATCTGAGCGCCGTTTTCCACCTGCTGCCGCCCAATCGAAACCCCTGTTTCATAGTCGCCGCTGAGAATGGCCTTGGAAAATTTGGGACTTCCGGTGATGTTGGTGCGCTCGCCCACATTGACAAAGCCCACTTCGGGGGTCAGTACCAACGGCTCGAGGCCACTGAGTCGGGTAAAACGCGGGGGATTGGCGCTGGCTCGAGGGGGAAGACCAGACACCGCATCGGCAATGGCCCGAATATGCTCTGGAGTGGTTCCGCAGCAGCCACCTACAATGTTTAGCAAACCCGCCTGGGCAAACTCGAGCAGCACCCCTGCCATTGCTTCGGGGCTTTCGTCGTATTCACCAAAGGCATTGGGCAAACCCGCGTTGGGGTGGGTGGAAATGGCCTCGGTTGCCAGCCTCGAGAGCGTTTGCAAATGCGGGCGTAAATCGCTTGCG
The DNA here is from genome assembly GCA_025359705.1 of Deinococcales bacterium. Lineage (GTDB taxonomy): Bacteria > Deinococcota > Deinococci > Deinococcales > Deinococcaceae > JACMOA01. The sequence continues at coordinate 3,349 of JANYFS010000376.1, forward strand.
CCCAAGGCACAGTTCAGCCCAATGCTCAGCAGATCGGCGTGGCGCACCGAATAGTAAAATGCCTCGGCGGTCTGCCCGCTCAAAGTGCGCCCAGAGGCATCGGTGATGGTTCCCGAAATCATGATGGGCAGGGTTTTACCCGTCTGAATAAAGGCTTCTTGCACTGCAAAAATCGCCGCTTTGCAATTGAGGGTATCGAATACCGTCTCAATCATCAGCAAATCACAACCCCCCTCGATCAGTGCGAGGGTTTGCTCGAGGTAGGCCGCCACCAATTGGTCAAAAGTCACCGCGCGAAAGGCAGGGTTTTCCACATCGGGCGATAGGGTAGCGGTGCGGTTGGTTGGGCCAATGGCTCCCGCCACATAGCGCGGCCTCGAGGGATCGGCTGCGGTGAACTCGTCCGCCGCAGCCTTGGCAAGCCTAGCCCCCTCGAGGTTGATGCGATAGGTGTAGCGCTGCATATCGTAATCGGCTTGGGCAATGGCAGTGCCATTAAAGGTATTGGTCTCGAGGATATCCGCCCCTGCCTCGAGATAATCGCGGTGAATCTCCAAAATCACATCGGGGCGGGTGATGTTCAGCAAATCGTTGTTGCCCCGCAAATTCTGGGTGATCAAATGGCTTTTAAAATCGTCGTGCCAAAAGTCCGTTTCACCCAATCTATAAGACTGGATCATGGTTCCCATCGCACCATCCAGAACCAGAATGCGGTCTTGGAGCAAAGTGCGGATGTGGGGTTTTTCCATGATCATAGTAGTTCTCCTAGTAGTTCAAGGGTGGCTCGAGTGCGGGAGATTCTCCCGCACAGCAAAACCCATGCAAAATCTATTTTACAGCTTGACTCGAGGGAATTTTGGCCTTGGATAGATCTGGGATAGATCTGATCCTAAGAAGTACCGCTCGAGCCAGTTCTGGATTCATTGTGTAGAAGTTTACCTTTTTTGTCAACTACTTACCTTTTTTTGGGTGTCGCTCGAGGGTTTGCAGGGAAATGAAGTGCAACATTAGCATAGAAGTTGTTTTAAATGAACATAAGATAAAGCTGCTTTCATCTTTGGATTTCGCTAAT
>JANYFS010000380.1 GCA_025359705.1 Deinococcales bacterium
ACCCTGCGCTTGGTTCTAGTATTGCTCAAACATCAAGTGATGGCCCATTTGGTTTGAGGATGGGGATGTCACTCAAGGAAATAATTAAAATAGATCCCAATTTTAAGAAACTTACAAGTAGTGATATCTATTCAATCAAAAATTCACCTATTCCAAACAGTTTTTTTAAATCTTACATTCTCATCGTTACTCCTAAAGCTGGGTTGTGTAAAATCAACGCAATCGGTGTTGACATAAACTCTAGCGATTTTGGTGATCAGATAAAAGAAGCTTTTGATAGTATTGAATCTATCTTAAATACCAAGTATAGTCGAGGATATAGGCATGATTATTTAAAAATGGAAGCATGTGGAAAAACGATAATGAGTGGATGATTTCATTGTATAAAAGTGATAGAATTCTTGAAGAATATTGGTACAAATCTAAAATACCAACACTACCTTTTAATATAGAAGCTATAATGCTTGACGCATCCGTTTTAGATAGTAATACGGGATATCTATCGGTTGTATATCAATTTTCAAACTACGACTTATGCTCATCCGAGAGAGATAATAGCAAAAAACAAGGTCTTTAAGCTTCTTGGCTATCTTTGGTAAATTGGTAAAATTTGGATAAACCATCAGAGAGGATCCGAATTCGTCTCAGTCGAGATATTTTCCCAAGCTCTCGTCTGGCACATAAGTTCAACAAGCTCTCGAAATGTCTCAGAATGATGTCAATCTGTCTACCCCACCCCAGACAACCCAAAAAGTGACGATTTTCGCTGTTTTTCGAAAATGAGAATGTGTGCAGGACGGTTTCAGATCCTCTCTCACTAACACCAGATTCGATCTAAAAATCCAAAACCCTTCGAGCCACACTCTTCCCAGTCCAAACCCCTAATCTGGGAAGCAAAAAAACATCTCCGTGCCTTCACCTGGGGCGCTCGAGATTTCTAGGGTTCCACCCAAAAGCTCCACGCGCTCGCGCAGGCCCAATAGCCCCATGTGTCCCTCGAGCAATAACTCGCCCAAATCGCGCAGGTGAAAGCCCACCCCGTCGTCGATCACCCGCACTTCTGTGTGCTTGGGCAAAAAACTCACCCGAATGGCGGCGCTCGAGGCTCCTGCGTGCTTGTCGATGTTGGTTAGACTTTCTTGCACCATACGAAACAAAGTGAGTTCGATGTTGGAATTCAGGCGGCGCTCGAGGCCAGATACCTCGAGGCGGCTGGGGGTTTGGGCGCGTTCCGCCAGTTGCTCGAGGGCCGAAAGCAAACCCAAATCGTCTAGCACACTGGGGCGCAGGTTGTGCGAAAAACGGCGCACCGAGGTGATGGCTGCGTCCACATCGCCCCGAATGTCTTGGGTACGCTCTTTCAGCTCGAGGTCGGGTAAGACTTTGGCGAGGCGATCCAAACGCCGCGCAATGGCAACCAACACTTGGGCGGTGTCGTCGTGTAGCTCTCTGGCGATGCGGCGGCGTTCCTCTTCTTGGGCTTGGGTAAACAGGGCCAGATAGGAACGTAGCAAGGTGCGGCGCTCTTCGGCTTGGCGCAGCGCCTGACCGCGTGACTGAATCTCGAGGGCCAGACGGTGTTCTTCGGTCAAATCGCGGCCTACCGCCAGCACGCCCACCACTTCCCCGTCCCGTGTTAAAGCGTTTAAATTCAGCTCGAGGAAGGCCAGTTCGCCATCTTTGGCTTTGGCTTGACCGTCCAGCCACACACTGGCTTTTCCCCTCGAGCGCAAACATTGCTTCCAAGCGGAAAAGGATTCGGCTTGCAGCACCGCTGGAATAAAGTCCAAAACCTGCCGCCCTACCAGCTCGAGTTGGCGGTAGCCCAACACATTTTGGGTGGCGGGGTTGGCATAGGTCACGCGGCCTTTCAGGTCGGTGGTTAGGATCAGATCTTGGGCGGCCTCCGCCAGCAAACGGTATTGGGCTTCTTGCTCCTCGAGTTCTTCAAACAGGCGGGCGTTTTCGATGGCAAGCGCGGCTTGGCCCGCAAAAACCTCGAGCAGATACACATCTTCTTCGCGCAGTTCTTTGATGGCTTCTTCAAAATACAGGGCCATGCCGCCAAAAACCTTGGCCCTCGAGACCAGCGGCAGGCCCAGCACCCCCCGAAAGGGATATTCGCCGCGCTCCATCAGTTGGCGGGCATAGCTTTGCTTGCCCCACTCGTGGGGATGTTTGCGGAAATGCTCTTGCATATCGGGCATCAACACGGGTTTGTTTTCCGCCACTGCTTGACCCACCACCCCGATCCGCAGGCGGTAACGCACATTGCGAATAAATTCCAGCTCGAGGCCCACCGAAGAACGAATCCGCAGGGTTTTGCCGTCGTCGTCCAGTTGAAAAATCGCTACTGCACCCGCGCCAAACAGTTGCCGCGACTGCTCCAGGATGCGCTCGAGGATGTCGCCGAGGTGCAAACTACTGGCAAGCACCGAAGAGACCTCCCGCAGCGACTCGGCGGCGCGGCGTTTGCGGGTTTCTTCGCCGTATTTGAGGGCATTGTCCAGGGCAAGGGCGGCGTGTTCCGCCAGCCACAGGGCGCGGTTTAGCTCGAGGTTGCTCAGGGTTGTACCCTTTTGGGCGCTGTCCAGATACAGCACCCCCAAATTTCGCCCTTTGGCAAGCAGTGGAACCGCAATACACGCCTGCATTCCATGCCCCGACATGGTGCGAGCCAGCGGCATGTGATGATCGCGCAGATCCCGAACCATAATCGGCTGGCTCAGTTTGACCAACTTCAGGTAAGAATCGCTGACCAGCCGCAGCGGTTGCTCGAATAAAATATCACCAAAACCGTGGCTAAACAGTGGCCCCGTCACGGCGGCGCTGTCTTCGATGCCCTCAAACAGCCCGATAAAAGCCCGCTCGAGGGCCAGATTTTCCACCCCAAAGGCGCAGATCACCTTTTGCACCTGTTCCAGCTCGAGGGAGCCGCCCAAGGCGTGGCTAAAGCTGGAGAGCAACGAGGCGCGGTCACTTTGCTGCACCCCTTTTTCCCGCTGAAAACACGCCTCAAGCGCAAAACCCAAGGTTCCCAATAGTGGCTCGAGGGTATCCAAATGGGCATGTTCGGGATAAATCAGCTCCAGCACGGCCCAAACATCCCCCTGGCCCAGCGAAAAATGGGCATAGTCCCGCGCAATTTGGGTTTGGCGGGTGATGTACACCTCGAGGCAGGTTTCCACGGTATCAAACAGTGAAAAGCCCCGCCCAATGCTACCCCGCTCGAGCAGATCCCCGCCTGGCTCTGGCATCC
>JANYFS010000390.1 GCA_025359705.1 Deinococcales bacterium
TGGCGGGTAAACCAGGCGATGGCGGTGATGGCAATGCCAAAAAAGATCACTCGAGGGCTGAGCGCCTCATGCAAAATCAGCGCGGAGAAAATCAGGCTGAGTGCGGGTTGGATCATTTGGATCGGGGCAATGCGGGTGATTCCGCCGCGTGCCAGTGCGGTGTACCATGGGAAAAATCCCAGAAACATGCTGAACACCGAAACATAAGCGAATCCCAACCACGCTTTGGGGCTACCGTGAACGCCGTGCAGCAGCATCAGACCCACGGGAATCAGCAAAAACGGTGCGGCAAACACCAAAGCCCAGCAAATCACCCGCCAGCCCCCCAATTCTTTGGAAAGCCGCCCGCCCTCGGCGTAGCCCATACCGCCAAAACAGACCGCCAACAGCATCCAGAAGTCCGCCAGTTGGGGTAATCCAGCACCCTCGAGGTAAGCAAAAACCAGCACTGCCGCCACCCCCAGCAAAGTCCACAGCCAAAACACCACGGGGGGTTTCTCTCGAGCCAGAAAAACTGCCATAAGTGCGGTGAAGGCGGGCAACAAGCCATTGATCACTGTGCCGTGCATACTAGGAACGTTTTGCAAAGCCAGGCTCGAGAGGACGGGAAAGCCCACCACCACCCCGCTTGCCACAATCAGCAAGCTGCGCCAATGCTTGCGTGGGGGCAATTTTTCCCGCTTCCACAGCAACAGCGCCCCAGCCAAAGTTGCCGCCACCAACGCCCTTGCTAGGCCAATAAACACCCCGCCCAATTCGAGCGCGGCTAGGCGGGTCATGGGTAGTGAAAAGCTAAAGGTCAGAACCCCCAGCAGGCCGAGAAGGATGTTGTTTGTGTCGGTATTTTTCATAGGTGGCCTCGGTTGGGTGGGGTGATTCGTTTTTCGTTTTTCGTAACAGATTAAAAGCTCGAGCCACCCAATCTTTTTCTTACTCTCTTACTCTCAGTCCCAACAGAAACACTACCCTCGAGGAACCTGCAAACATGGATAACATTACACAAACTATTCATATTTTATGATAACATTGATTCCATGAAAGTACAAGGGTCAAACTCTCGAGCGGATCATATTGCGGGCGAAATACGGGCTTCTATCGACCACATGCAGGCAGGGGAAAGGTTGCCATCGGTGCGGGAGTGGATGGAGCGTTATCAGGCTAGCCCTGTGACCATTCAAAAAGTGTTACATCAGTTATCGCTCGAGGGCAGGATTAGCGCACGGGCGGGACAGGGAACTTTTGTGGAAAAAGCGGTGCAGGGTGGCTCGAGTCTGCCGCCCGATTACTCGTGGCAGACTTTGGCTTTGGGAGGTAGTCCCATTTCGGCGGAGGTGATGGGGCGGGTGCATCAGTTTCCCAAGGGGGATTTGATCCCTTTAAGTTATGGCTACCTAGACGAAAGCCTGCAACCCGTGGCAGAGCTGCAAAAAGCCGCCGCTCGAGTGTTGCGCCAGCCCCATATTTGGAGCCGTGTGGAAAGCCAAGGGCTTGAGGGGTTGCGGGCCTGGTTTGCCCGCACTTTGGGCCAGGAGTACCGAGCCAACGATGTGTTACTGGTTTCGGGCGGACAGGCCGCGATTTCTACGATTTTTCGGGCAATTATTCCAGCGGGTGCGCCGCTCTTGATCGAGTCTCCCAGTTATTTTGGGGCCATTTCGGTGGCGCAGGCCGCAGGCATTCGGCCTATTCCTGTGCCATGTGATCTGGGCGGAATGCGCCCCGAACTGCTCGAGCAGGCGCTTAAAAGTACCGGTGCCAAGGCGATTTATGTACAGCCCACCTTTGCCAATCCCACCAGCTCGAGCCTATCTTTGCAGCGCCGCAAAGCCATTTTGGAGATTGCCAAGCGCCACAACGCCTTCATCATCGAGGATGATTTCGCTCGAGATATGGCGCTCGAGGGCCATATTTTGCCCCCGATGGCCCGTGAGGGTTTAGGCCAGGTGATTTATTTGCGCTCGCTGACCAAATCGGCGGCCCCCAGTTTGCGGGTGGCAGCAATCATTGCCAAGGGGCCAGTTTGCTCGAGGTTGCAAACCATGCGAACTGTAGACGAGTTATTTTTGAGCGGCCCGATTCAGGCTATTGCGCTGGAACTCCTGACCTCGAGCGCTTGGGAACGACATTTGGCACGGCTAAAGGTGGGGCTGCTCTCCAGGCGCAATGTGATGCTCGAGGGCTTGAAACAGCACTTCCCAGAAGCCCGAGTGACCCAGATTCCCAAAGGCGGTTTTAGCCTATGGCTCGAGTTGCCCGAGGGTTTGGAAGACCGTTCTTTTGCCGAGAACTGCGCTCGAGCGGGAGTGCAAATCAACGCAGGTTCCACCACTTTTTCGGCGGAAGCCACAGGACAATTTATTCGCCTGACCTACTGCGGAGCCAGCGAAAGCGTATTGCTCGAGGGGGTGCGTATCATTGGCGATGTGGCGCGGGAAATGTTATCCAAAATGGGTACAGTCTCGAGGTAGTGGCTCGAAATAAGAACTCGAGCCAAACCCACAAATGATGTACCCTATAGCCCGTGGACATTATCAGCCTTTACCAACGCGCGGGCGCTTATCACGAGGGGCATTTTTTGCTGGCCTCGGGCCGCCATTCGCCCAAATTTTTCCAAAGCACCACCGTAATGCAGTACCCCGAATACGCCGAGCAAATCGGTAGCGCCTTGGGCCAAACCCTAGCCGATCTCAAGCCCGATTTTGTGCTTGGCCCCGCGATGGGCGGGGTGGTGCTGTCGTATTTAGTTGCCAAAAATATCGGTTGCCGCAGCCTTTTTGCCGAAAAAGCGCTGGATGAACAAGGCCAAAAAACCATGATTATCCGGGATGCCTTTAAAATTGAAGCGGGCCAGCGTTTTGTGGCGGTGGAAGATGTGGTGACCACTGGTGGAAGCCTGCTCAAAGCAGTGCGGGCAGCCCAAGCCCACGGAGCAATTTGTGTGGGGCTGGGGTTTATCATTGATCGCCGCAAAGAACACCTCCCCCTCGAGGGCATTCCCGTGCGTTCGCTCGAGCAAATCTATTTTGATACCTACGCTCCAGATCAGGTTCCACAGTGGTTGGCGGAAATTCCGTTGCAGGAGATTTGAGGGAAATATGGTGTTGAAAAAACTGCTTGCACTGATACTTTCCCTATCGCTGATCTTCGCTACCTCTTTCACGCTGGCCCAAACCCTCGAGGCGGCCCACATTGCCGACGGTGCGCTCGAGGGCTGGAAAGGGGGTCAATTTACGGTTTCTCCCGAAAAATTGCTACAAACGGGCAACCCCGATTTCAAAAAGCTCGAGCAAGCGATGGTCGATATGCTGCGCTTCACTCCTGCGCCTGGCGATGTGCGTTATAACTTTGAGTTACGCAAATTTGTGGGAGTGGATAAAAAAACCAAACACGAAACCTACCGTTATCCTGTCTCGAGCGGCGGGGTGGATTTTGAGGTAGATGTTACGGTTACTCCCTCTACAACCAAAGGTTGGGAAGCCTACAGCATTCGTTTGGCCTCTCAAGATACGGGTTTACCCGACTTTTTACGCTCGAGCCTCTCGAGTTGGATTTTTGCCGCGCTCAGTTTGCTGCTGCTCTACGGAATCATTCGCCCAACCTTGTGGCGGAGCTGGTTACAAAAAGGTTTTGCGATTGCCAAAGAACATCAAGCGGTATTTATCACCACCAATGTGGTTTTGTATGGCTCGTTTATATTGGGAACCTTGGCTTCGCTTGGCTTACCCGAACTCTCCAAAGAATTGGGTGATTTTGTAGGGAGTAGTTTACAAAGTTTAGGAATTGGCGATTTTATTCAAAAAGATGCTGCTGTTGGGCCACTGGCTACTGCTATTTTTTATCAGAATTTTACCAGTGGAGCCTTTGCTACCACCTATATTCCTGGTTTGTTCTTTGGAATTCCCGCACTGCTGCTCAATTTAGTGCGTTTTGGAGTATTGGGATTTGCGCTTTCTCCTACTGCAATTGGTACGCTCCCCTATTTACTCCATATTCCCACCATTTTGATCGAGCTACAAGCCTATATTTTTATTACCGCTTCTTCGCTGTGTTTAATTTGGCGGATTCGCAAAGTAGGCTGGAATAAAGCCTTTGCTGATTATGGATATAGCTTGCTGATTGCCTGCACTTTGCTGATGGGGGCAGCGTGGTACGAAGCCCTCGAGGTGTTGGTACTGATTCCGCAATTGGGAATAAAGTAAATCAAATGAATAAAGTGAAAACGGTTTTGATTGTGGCGACTCAGCTCGAGGCGGATTATTTTGCTTCGCTCGAGTTACCCACCCAAGTTACGGGCATTGGGGCAGTCAATGCCGCGCTGGGAACCCAAAAAGCCATCCTCGAGCTGCATCCAGACCTCATTTTGCATGTGGGCATTGCAGGAGCCTATCCCCAAAGTGGCCTCGAGCCTGGAATGGTGGCCTGTGCCTCCGAAATGATTTTTGCGGGCATGGGTGCGGAAGACGGGACAGAATTCATTGACCTCGAGGGGTTAGGTTTTCCTTTGGGCAATTTGGGCGGGCAGTCCTATTTCAACCACATCCCCGCTTGGTCGGGCAGCCGCGACCTTGCCACACAACTGGGACTGGCTTGCGGCCCCTTTTTGACGCTCGAGACTGCCACAGGTTCGGCGGCAACCTTGGCAAAGCTCCAGCGACGTTTCCCTGATGCGCTTGCCGAAGATATGGAAGGTGCGGGGGTGGCCCATCTTGCGCGGCAACTGGGTATTCCCATCCTCGAGCTGCGGGGGATTTCCAATTTGGTGGGGCCGCGTGACCGCTCGAGCTGGAAAATTGGCCCCGCACTGCTGGCCTGTAAAACCGCCCTCGAGCAAGCCTTACCTCTGCTCGAGCCGCATT
>JANYFS010000122.1 GCA_025359705.1 Deinococcales bacterium
CGTTTCAAAACGGTAGCAAGCTGACCCTCGAGATCTTGGATTCGCTTCTCGAGCAGGATGCAGTTGGGGCAGGGTGTAGGTTCGATAGTGGCACTACTCTACTCTTTTCTCTTCCGCAACCCCCTACCCTGAGTAGTTACAACTTTTCTTTTAAATCAGGGGGGGATTCTCTTTTAATAGTCCCCAGGTGCGCCGCACTTCTTCAGCCTGCTCGAGCCGAATTTGTTTTTCTTGGGCAATCCAACTTTCCCGTGTGTTGTGGTCCAAACTGACCAATTTTTGAGGATCTTTCAAAACTGCAATCAAAATATCGGCATCTTGAATGCGCCCCAAATGTCGCAATAGCTCGAGCAGTACAGCGGGTGGGTTACGCAATAGCTCGAGAGTGTGGCGGAACCGCTTGAGTTTTTTGCGAAAGTCGTGCCAAGCACTCGAGATGTCATCGGGAAGAATGCGCTTTGCCATGCGCCGCAGTTTTCCCCAGTCGTCGTGTAGCACTTCGGTTAGCACTTCGTTGGTATTTTTTTCGGCATTTTTGGGTGCTTCAAAAGGGTGTGGCTTGGCGGGTAAAACCAAGTAAGCATAACGCTGGTTGCGCTCAGCGTCCCAATCCTCGAGCATGGCCTGTTTGAGTGCTTCAGAAGCCCCATCTCTCGAGAGGTGTTGCTCGAGTTGCTCGCCAATCACATCCCAATCTCGCAGAGGTGCAATGGCCCGCCGCAAGGCCCGCCAAGACCCTTGGATTTTTTTACTAGCACCCCAAGCCCTTAACTCGGCCCCTGCCTTGCGGGTGAGCTTACGAACTTCATGAATGGCAGAAGCGTCCCCTAGCTCGAGGGAAGTCCAAACATTATCCAAACTTTTTTGATACCTCATAGACTCTTTATGCACCTACCTTTTTTCAGAATAGCAGCAGGGTCGGGACGTTGTGTCAGCTTCTCGAGGTATTTTGCCTTACATGTAATGTGTTATACAAAAGTCAGGTTAATTTGCTGTGCTATACAAACTCAAAGCATTCCCTGATACCGATCTCGGTAGATTACATAAACCACGCCCAACGCCGAAAGCACCGAAATCAGCGAACTCGAGCCATAAGAAATTAAAGGCAAGGTAATTCCCGTCAACGGTAACAGCGAGAGCGCTGCTCCAATATTCTCGAGGGCTTGAACCCCAATCACCCCCAAAACCCCCGCAATCACCAGTTGATCTTGGAGCCTAGGTGTTTCGTTTGCCATGCTCGAGAGCCGCCAAAACATGCTGCCAAACAGAGCCAGCAGCAAAACCGCACCCACAAAACCCTGCTCTTCTGCCACCCCAGAAAATACAAAGTCATTCTGTTTTTCAGGAACAAACCCGCCCCTGGTCTGGGTTCCTTGCTTGTATCCTTTGCCCATCATTCCGCCCGAACCCACCGCAATCACCGATTGCTTGATCTGATACCCCGTTCCTTTGGGGTCTTGATCGGGGTTGAGAAAAATGGTCAGGCGGGTTTGTTGATACGGTTTGAGATGCGGAAAAATAACGGTAGGGAAGAGTGCTGCCACTGCGACAATGCCCAGTACAAAATGCTTAAACGGCATTTTCCACACCAGCAACATACACAAAACCGTAACTGCCAAAACCAAGGCTCCGCCTAAATCTTCTTTGCCTACCAGAACCAATACAGGCAGTGCTAAAAATGCCACAGGCAGATACGAAAACAGATCGCGGTAGCCCTCGCGCATGGTTTTGGCAAGGCTGAGGATCAGGGCCAGTTTTGCCAGCTCGAGGGGTTGAAACTGAATCGGCCCCAAGACCAGCCAGTTTTTGGCCCCGTTGACTTCGCGGCCCAGCACCAAGGTCAACACCAGCAGCAGCAGCGAGAGCAGATACAGCCAAGCACTAAACCGAAAAATGCGGTCACGGCCCAGCCACAGCAGCAACCCCAGCGGAACCACTGCAAGACCAACGCCTAAAAGTTGACGGCTAAACTCGAGGGGAGTGGCAACCGAGCTGAGGGTCAGCAGTCCAATCATCAGCAAGAACAGGGTTAAAAGCGGTAATGCAAGATCGTAACGGTTTCCCACAAGCGAAGTCTAACGGATTTGGTAAGGGGGGAAGTGTGGACACTCCAAGAGCTTTAGCAGTTAAATTCTCGGTTCGTGTGGATGAATCCAATTCTTTTGAAGATGGCGCATAGGGTTTAATTCTGGAAAAATGTAGAAACTGTACATTTCCTCGAGCTTGTACATTGCCCTTGAGCCAAAAAATTTGACCCACCTCTCCAAACCCGTTACACTAGTGTCATGATCTTCTCTGCACTATTGCTACATCTGGAGTTGCCGCGATAATTTTATTTCGCTAGCGACTCCTTGGCCCGTGCCGAGGAGTTTTTTTTTGTTAAAGCCATCCCCCCAAAAAATAGGAGTAACCCGCATGACCACCCCCCCTCGAGCCGATAAATACAACCCGCATTCTTTGGAACCCAAATGGCAAAAAACCTGGGTGGCAAATGATCTGTACCAATTTGACCCCAGCTCGAGCCGCCCCAAGTTCTACCAATTGACCATGTTCCCCTATCCCAGCGGCAACCTGCATATTGGACATTGGTATGCTTACTGCCCACCCGATGCTCGCGCCCGCTACATGCGGATGAAGGGTTATGAAGTGCTGTTCCCGATGGGTTTTGATGCCTTTGGTTTGCCCGCCGAAAACGCCGCGATCAAAAACAAAGCCAACCCTCGAGACTGGACCTATTCCAATATCGACTACATGACGGGCCAGTT
>JANYFS010000401.1 GCA_025359705.1 Deinococcales bacterium
GTAGGGTTTCTCGCATATTGCTATCAGTATAAAAGGGGAAACGGCTGGGAGTGTCAGACTGTTTTAGGAGGGTAAGAGAGTAAGAGGGTCAGAGGGTCAGGAAAAGATGGTGTGGCTCGAGCCGAACTATTCCAACGCACAAGGGATAACGAACAACGGACAACGCTTCTCAAAACCGCTTTTTCCGCTCGAGGCCCCGCTCCACCACATCCGAAGCAATGTGTTTGGCTAGGCTCGATGCGGGGGAATTTCCGTTTTGGTAGCTGAGGATCTGGCCCAAATTGTCCTCAAGGTTGCCTGTGGGTTTTACATTGGACAGCAGCACATTGAGGCTGGAGTCGGGGCTGAGGATTGTCGTCCAGTATTGCAGCTCGAGGCGTTGATCGATGGATAAGGTTCCGGTTTTGCCCGCAAATTCCACATTGCTAGCTTCTGGGCCAAATTTGATCAGGCATTTGGCATCCACCACGCCGCGCAATAGCTCGAGGATTTTGTGGGCAGTGGCGCTCGAGAAGAGCTGTTGGGATTTGGCTTGGGCAATATAGACCGTGCGGCTGGCTTTGCCAAGATCCGCCTTGGGGTCTGGGATTGAAATCTGCTGTACGAGGTAAGGTTGATAGACTTTTCCAGAGTTGCGAAAAGCGTCATAGGCCAAAGACATGGCGAGTGGCGAAAAGGTCAGCACATCGCCGCCAATGTAAAAATAGCTCGATAAGGTTTTGGGATTGGGCGCGGGATCTTGCGAAGTAGAGCGGAAGGTGTCATCCAGATCCATAATGCGGGCCATAAACTGCACCAATTCGGCATCTTGGCGGGGGTTCATGGTGTTGCCACGGCGCACAAAAGCAGTGTTGTGCGAAGCGATTAAAATGTTTTGCCAGCTTTGCAACGCGGCATATTTGGGAATTCCACAGCCGCCCAAATTCACAATGCCCTTGCTGATGTTTCCATCGAAGGTTTTTTGTTGCAGATCCACCCCCGCATGATCGGCCCAGAAGCCTAACAGCAACGGTTTCAGGCTCGAGGCGGGGGGTTTGGCCCAATCGGTGATCGGGGAGGCTCCCGCCGCTTGGTCGGGCAAAGCAGGGGCGTGATAGGCCGCCATAATCCGCCCGTGGTCGGTGAGGATGCTCGAGAGGTATAGATCCCGCGCTTTTTTGGGGTTTTTGATCAGGCGCTCGAGCTGGGTGGTGGCGGTTTGTTCCAGCGATGCCTGCACTTTTGGCTGGAGGGTGGTTTTGACCGTCAGCAAATTTGCTTTTGGAAACTGCGGCCCCAACCGCTCGAGTTCGGCTTTGAGCAAACTGGGCAAGCCTGGATGTCGGTTTGCCGCCTGTACCCGCCCATACGCCCGCCCATATGCTAACTGGAGGTAGTCCAGATAGGTTTTTGCTTTGGGTAGGCCGTCACCAATTTTGGTTTTTCCCACACACGGCGTTTTTTGCCCCGCCAGCTCGAGGCAAAACAGGGTTTGAACCCCACTTTGATTTACACTTTTGCCCACGCTCAAAAAGGGATCAAAGTTTTGGTGCTTCCACGTAGCATATTCCACGCTCGAGAGCTGGTTTTGCTTGGTTTTACGAATCGCCTCGAGGCGCACCCGCACCACTCCTGCAAATTCAGCAAGGGGCCGCTTACCACTGACAATCTCGGCCCAGCTTCCTGTGAGTGCGTAGGCCAGCAAGACACTTTCAGGGAGGTTCAGTTGGTTTTGATCCTTGCCAAACAGCGCCTGAGCCGCCAGTGGGAAGCCCCGCAAACCCCCCACGCTTTGCGAATTGAGATAGCGCTCGAGCAGCAGTTCATCCAAATTGTGGGCGCTGTACTGTGGAAACAGCACTTCCATATGCAGCAACACCGCAGGCTCGAGCCAGAGTTTACGGTTACGCAGGCGTTTTTGCAGCGGCAAATCAAATTGCCCTTTGCGTTTGCCCGCCAAAATGCACTGTTCTTCTTGCACTACACACGAACCCTGCAACAACTGGTGATACAAGGTGCTGCCACCTCGAGCCGTGCCGCCGCCTACCAAATTTTGCGCCGCCGAACGCAGCGAAACCACTACAGGCTTGAGGGTTTTCCACAGCAGCCCCGCCGAAAAATACCCCGCATCCTCTTGCTCGAGCAGCGCATCCACAATGTTGGGATTAAACTGGGCCAGCGGCACATAACGGCTGTTCAAACGAAACTCGGGGCGGTCTTTTTTCAGCTCGTCCAAGCTGCTGTAAACCTGCTCGAAGCCCCCCTCGAGGTAGAAACCATCACTTTGCCCTGGGTCGATGGCGGCGGTTTGCAAATGCACAAACTGCTCGAGCCGAGTTTTGCGCCAAGGCTCGAGGTGCAAAAATTGATACGACAAAAACATCAAATACAACGTCAGCATGGCAATCGGCGCAAAGAAAAGCGGAAACATAATCGAAACCGCGCGGCTCGAGAGAAACCGCACCGCAAAAGGGTTCTGATCAAATAGTTTGACCTGCAATCGGCTCGAGGCAAGGAAGCACAGGGCATAAGCCAATATGCAAATCAGTAGGGATATGATCAGATAAGTGCGCCAATAAACAAAGATTCCCAAACTGAGCGGTAAAGAAAAGGCCAAGAGTAAAACAAAAAGAATCAACAAAGCATTGAAATTGCGCCCTAAAAGATAGATTTCTCCGTTATTTTGCCGCGCATTCCAAAAATAAAGTCCAATATACAACCCAGAAACTAAAGTGATCATCCAAGAAAGTAGGCTATGTATCATCATTATGGTGATCACTATTGCGG
>JANYFS010000420.1 GCA_025359705.1 Deinococcales bacterium
TTGGGTGTTGAGTGTACCTTGTATAACATCTCGGTGGGTTCCTGTGGATACCACTTGCAAGATGGTTTTGCTGCTTCTATAATCTAATCGTGTAATAGTTGTTCTAAACGTATCTCCATTTGCTAAAGTGCCTGCTGCGGGTTCCAAAACAACGACAGATCCATTTGCACTAAGCCTCCTATTGGTGGATACAACACTGACACCCGCACCCGGTACCACATCATTGTTAAGTAGAGCGATACGGTATTGTCGCAACACCCGGTTAGCGGGATTGGGGATGTTGGTTTGGAGCATATTAACAAAGACTGCTTCTGCAGCACGCTCCACACCTGTCTCGGCGGCGTATTGGGCTTGGGTAGTCTTGACCACATCGTTAGCGGCTTTAAATTGGCTGGTGCTGACCAACATGCTGGTTGCGACAAAAACCCCTGTGATCACCACAAAGGCCAAGGCCGTGGGCAGGGCGAAACCTGCGGTTTTACCCATTCGCATACCGCTCGAGAGGTGGGTGACTCGAGAGGCAATTTTTTTGTTAGGTGCGTGTTTCATGCTTCCCATGTTAGGGCTTGGTCTGGGTTCTCAACTACCCCCCGTTAGGTGAACGATTGGGGGCGTATAAAAGGCTTATTAGGACATTTAAACAAGGTCACTGAAAAACGTAGGGGCAATGATCGGGAGATAGGTAATCAGGCACACTCGAGGGGCAATAACCGCGCTAGAGTAGGAGTTATTGTGCTTAAAAATGTGCTTAAAAATGTTCCCCTTTTTGCTTTGGCCTGCCTGCTGCTCCCCTACGGCTCGATGGGTGAAGCCAAACGCAGCAAAACCACTGTGGTGCAACCTGTACTCAGCTCGAGCGTGTACATTCCTGGTTTGACCTTCGAGCGGCAAACCTACAACAATTGCGGCCCTGCTTCGGTTTCGGGGATTTTGGGAGCGTATGGGATTAAGGTAAGCCAAGAGGATGTCAAGCAGGTATTGCGCCCCACGGGAACGGGGTATATGCGGGCCGATGTGATCGACGGTTATGTGCGCCAATTTGGTTTACGAGCTACGGTTTTTACCAATGGCAGCACCGAAAACATCAAAAGAGTGTTGCGTTTGGGCGTGCCTGTGTTGGTGTTGCAGTGGCTAAAAGGCAGTGGTGAAGGCAAAAGTTTTACGGGTGAGATTCCGCATTTTCGCACTGTGCGCGGTTTTGATGACCGCACGGGGCAATTTTGGATGAGTGACCCGATGCTCAGTGACAATGCGGTGATTTCGTATAAGGATTTTAATTTATTGTGGGGGGTCTACAACTACTGGTTTATCCCCGTTTATGCCGATGGAATGCAACCCAAGCTCGAGGCTGCTTTGGGGGTAAGGATTCCTCGAGGGTGAGACGTTAGAATTAAACCATGAGTGTTTTAGCCATTGATACCGCAACTTCCTTCCTCTGCTTGGGTTTTGAGCAGGGGGGGAATTTTTTTGAAAAAGCCATTGCCCTCGAGCGGGCGCACGCAGAGCGCATTTCGCTCGAGGTAGAACTTTTTTTTGAGGAAATCCAGCAGCCTTTTAAAGCGGAAAAAATTGTGGTGGGCATTGGGCCTGGTTCATATACGGGTGTGCGGGTAGGCGCAAGTTACGCACTGGGTTTGGCTCGAGCCTGGGGTGTGCCAACCGTGGGTGTGGGATCGCTCGAGGGGATTGCCGCTTCGGTGAATATACCCGAAGCGCAAAACATTGCTGCCTGTATGGATGCGCGAAAGGGTTTTGTGTATGGTGGAATTTACCAAGTTGCTGGTGGGGTCATTGTAAGGAATCTGTTAGACGGAACAAAACTCGAGCGCAGTATTTTTGAACAAAAAGCCCTCGAGCAAGGTGCAGTTTTGCTTGAGCAAGCCTATCCCAGTGGGGCGGGATTGATTCGGCTGGCAGAGGCTTTGGGGAAAAGGGAGTGGGAAGTAGCGTATTTATGAGGGTAAGAGCATAAGAAAAAGACTGCTTGGCTCGAGCTTTTTTGTCTTTACGGAAAACGAACTACCCAACGGAAAACGCACGACGGAAAACGGATAACCTAAACCTATGCCCCAACGTTATGATCTTCAACCCTACCTAAAAGCCACTCGAGCTGAGGTTATACAGCTCGAGGGAAGCCGCGTTTTGCTTTCTGAGACGATTTTTTATCCCGAAGGTGGGGGGCAAAATGCCGACCAAGGGACATTGATTTGGGCGGGTGGAACTGCCCTGGTGGTGGGTCTGGAGAAGGTGGACGGGGTGGTGTGGCATAGCCTCGAGGGGGATATTCCTGCACTTGGTTTGGAGGTTTCGCTCGAGCTGGATTGGAACTGGCGCTACCGAAATATGCAAAGGCACACTGCCGAACATATGCTGGCTCAGGCATTTTTGCGGCTGGATGAGCGGTTTAAGGTGCAAGCGGTGAGTATGCGAAATGCGGAATGCACCATCGACCTCGAGGGGAACCCCAGCGAAACCGAGGCTCAGCGTGCGGCGATTGTGTGCATGGAAGCGATGTACCGAGGGTTAAACATTGTCACGCTCGAGGTTGCTGAAAGTCAGCTCGAGGGCTACCCTGTGCGCCGCCCTCCCAAGGTTTCGGGACTGATTCGTTTGGTGTTGATGCAAGACTCGAGTGATCCCACAGGGTATTGGGAAGCCAGTGCATGTGGGGGAACCCATTTACACTCCACTTGTGAGGCCGCACCGCTGCTGATTCTTCGTCTCGAGCGGATTAAAAGCGGGCTAACTCGAGTGGTGTTTAGTGCGGGTTGGGAAGCTTGGGAGCTGTTGAATGGGGTTTATGGCGATGCCAAGCAGTTGGCTTTGGGATTCTCCAGCAGTTTGGCGCAATTGCCCACAAGGGTAGAAAGTTTGAAAAGTGAACACCTCGAGCTGAAGAAAAAACACGCGGCGGCGCTGCTCGAGTTGGCAGATTTTTACACTTTAGCTGCGCCCAAGCACGATTTGCCAGGTGGTCAATGTCTGGTAATTCCGCTGACCGATCCTGAAATGCTGATCCCAATAGGCAAAGCCATGAGCAAGCTCGAGGGGATCTTGGGGATTGCTTATGTGAGTGAGCGTATTTTGGTCTCGAGTACCTTGGAGATGTATCCTGCCCAGCAGGTTTTGAAAGAAATGACCGCTCAGGCACAGGGCAAAGGCGGTGGCAAAGCAGATCTAGCCCAAGGAAGTGGCAAAGCGGATCTGCTCGAGGGTGCGATTTGGGGGGTACTCGAGGGTAAGAGAGTAAGAGAGTAAGAAAAAGACTGTTTGGTTCGACCCTTTTATTCTTATGGATTTATTCTTATGGATTTATTCTTATCGAAAACGGATGACAGAAAATGCTTGTCCTACAAACGCAACTCGAGGGTCTTACCCAACTGCAAAAAGGCTTCTGCTGTCACCATCACATCACCCATCGAACGGTGTCTCGAGGTGAAGGTCAGGTTTAGTCTCGAGGCCAGATCGTCGAGTTTGTGGCCTTTGACTCCTGGAAAGGCTTGGCGGGACAAGCTGACCGTGCAGATTTGCACGGGATTCCACTGCACACCTTGGCGCTGAGCGGCGCTGCGGATGAAGCCCACATCAAAATTGGCATTGTGGGCCACCACGGGCCTCGAGCCTACAAACTCGAGGAATTGGGGCAACACTTGGGCGATGGTGGGGGCGTTTTTTACATCGCGGTCAAACAGTCCATGCACCCTCGAGACATAAAAGGGTATCGGACGCTGCGGGTTGACCAAGCTGTGAAAGGTTTCCTCGGCAATTACTTGTCCCGCACGTATTCGCACTGCTCCAATTTCTACTACTGCATCTCGTTCGGGGGAAAGCCCCGTGGTCTCGAGATCGAACACAACATAATCCATAACTCTAGGTTAGCACTAACTGGGTTTGGCTCGAGATTAGCTCGAGATGGCCCTACAGGTAACTCGAGGGGCAAGGGATTTAAGACAGTCTGTGGTGGTGCTATGCTAAAAACCAAGAGTTGAAATCCAAGAATGTGTTAAATCGTAAATCGGTACACTCGAGGGCGCGTTACTCGAGGGAAAGACAATGATTGGGGTGAGGTGAAACAATGTCTCTTCGGTGGAAAATCACGTTGGCTTTACTGGGAGCAGGTTTGCTGGCAGCATTCAGTGTCAGTGCTTTGGCGCGTTGGGTGGTGCAAAGTCAATTTACCCAAAGTGCAGTGACTCGAGCCTTTAACAATTACAAGGGCGATGTGGCCCAGTATTACCAAGCTTACGGTTCTTTTGAAGAAGCGGTCAAACGCGAGCATATTACAGTTTTTTTAAGTCATTTGCACGCAAATAATTCGGCATCCGATAATAATCAACCTAATAATCAACTGCCAAATAATCAACCTAATAATCAACTGCCAAATAATCCACCCAGCTCGAGCCAGCCTAGGGATACCCCTCCCCTGCCGCAAAACCAAATCCGACCTGTCCCACAGCAAGTGGGTGGGCAGCCGCCTGCGGGGGAAGCCAAGGCGGGGCGGGTGCGTTTTACCCTCACCGATGGTGCGGGCAAGGTGATTTTGCCGCACGAAATGGTGGGGCAGCAGGTGGCGGGTTTTGCTAAAAATCAGGCCCATGAGGTGCGGGTAGGCCAAAAGGTAATTGGTTATGCTTTGCCCGACGGGGTTCCCGACCTGACTGCTCAGGAAAAAGATTATCTGTCGGGACTCAATACCGCTTTTGCTTGGGGGTTGTTGGCGGTTTCTCCGCTGCTGCTGCTGTTTGGTTGGCTGTGGGGCGGGGTGCTGGCGCAACCTTTGCGCCGTTTGTCCACTGCCCTTTCCACCCTCGAGCTGGGAAAGGCGGGGCCAAGTTTTTTGGTCAACTCGAGCGATGAAATTGGCAGTCTGGCCCAGAGTTTTAACCAAATGAACCAGCGCCTGTCCCAAGCCTACCGCGACCTCGAGCAAGCCCGCGACGATGCCCAAGCTGCCTCCCGTGCCAAGAGTTTATTTTTGTCCAATATGAGCCACGAATTGCGGACTCCGCTCAATGCCATCATCGGGTTTTCCCAGCTTTTGGGACGTGAAACAGGGCTGAAAGAGCGGCACCGTGAGCATTTGCAGGTGGTGGCCCGCAGCGGTGAGCATCTGTTGCAATTGATCAACAATATACTGTCTATAGCAAAAATCGAGGCGGGCAAAACCCAACTCTCGAGGGGAGCTTGCGAAATTCGCAGCTTGGTGCAAGAGGTGCTGTCGATGTTTCGGCTCGAGGCACAGGGGCGGGGCTTGCGTTTTGAACTAGAAATTCATCCCAACGTTCCCGAATGGCTGGACACCGACGAAGGCAAACTGCGCCAAGTGCTGCTGAACCTGATTTCCAACGCCCTAAAATTTACCCAAGCGGGCGGGGTCTCGGTGCAGGTGGATTTTACCGCCCCAGAAAGCCTGTCTTTCGAGATCAGCGATACCGGTATGGGGATTGCCCCCGAGGAATTGCCCAAACTGTTTGGCACCTTCGAGCAAACCCAAAGCGGCCTGGAAAGCAAGTCTGGCACGGGTTTGGGCTTGGCCTTGTCCAAAAAATTTGTGGAATGGCTGGGTGGCAGCATCACCGTTCGCAGCAAAGTGGGGGTGGGAACCACTTTTGTGTTTGATGTGGCGGCTCCTGTGGCCCCCGCCGATACCGCTCATGCCCATTTGCCCAGTCCTGTGGTGGCAGTGGTAGGGCAGGCTCCGCGCATTTTGGTGGTGGATGACCGCCCCGAAAACCGCGCCTTGCTCAACCATTTGCTCAGCGAAGTGGGTTTCGAGGTGGACTGTGCCAGCGATGGAGCCGAGGCCATCGTGCTGTGGCAGCAAAAACGCCCCGCCTTGATCTGGATGGATTTGCGAATGCCGATTATGGACGGACTCGAGGCTACCAAGCGCATTCGGGAGCTGTCCAAAGCCCAAAACCTTGAGGTGGTGATCATTGCCCTGACCGCCAGCGTGTTCGAGGAAGACGAGGCCAATGTACGGGCGCAAGGCTTCGACGACTTTGTACGCAAACCCTTTCAGCAATGGGTTATTTTTGAACGCATGGCCCAGTATTTGCATTTGACCTACTGCTATCAAGAAATCCCAACTCCCCGTACCGATCCCCACCCGAACCTTGTGGGCCTGAACCTTGCGTCCTTACCCGCCGCTTGGCGACAAGAACTGAGCCAAGCCAGCGATGAAGCCGATTATTTCCGCATCGAAGCCTTACTCGAGGGCTTGGGGGCCGAACATGCGGGAGTGGTCACGGGTCTGCGGCAGATGTTGGGGCAATACCAATATCCACAGCTTCAACAGTTAGCTGAAGCAGAATGGGCCTGATGAACAGCACCCCTGCCAAAATCCTACCTGCCAAAATCCTGATTGTGGATGACCAGCCCGCCAATCTGACTTTGCTGGGTAATGTGCTAAATGCGGCGGGCTACCGCGTTTTCCCCGTCTCGAGCGGAATACAGGCCCTCAAATTGCTCGAGCGGCATGTGCCAGATTTGATGCTGTTGGACATCCGAATGCCAGGTATGGATGGCTTTGAGCTGCTGGGCCAAATTCAAAACCTGCCGCAGTGCGCAGGCATTCCCATTTTGTTTATCAGTGCCGATGATGCCCTAGATAGCAAAGTTCGGGCCTTTGAATTGGGGGCGGTGGATTATTTGAACAAACCCTTTCAGGCCAGGGAGGTGCTGGCTCGAGTGGGAACCCATTTGCGCTTGCACAGCTTACAAAAACAGCTCGAGCAACAGATTCTGGCCCTCGAGCAAGCCAACCAAACCATCCACGAACTCTCCATCCGCGACGAACTGACCCAACTGCACAACCGCCGTTATTTTAATAGCCAAGCCCTCGAGCTGTTGAAATCCCTCGAGCAGGAGAATGCAAAAGTAGCAGTGGTGATGGCAGACATAGACCGTTTTAAAAGCATCAATGACACCTTTTCGCACCCGATTGGTGATGTGGTATTGCAGCAAGTGGCCCAGATTTTGGCAAGCTACAGCCAAAAAGCAGATCACTCGAGGGAAAATAACCTACTGGCCCGTTTTGGCGGCGAAGAATTTGCCCTGCTGCTGCCCCACACTTCGCTCGAGGGGGCGGTGCAGCTCTGCGAAAACATTCGGCAGGGGGTAGAGCAGTTCTCTTGGGACGAAATCCGCCCCGAATTGCGGGTCACGATCAGTTTGGGGGTGGCAAGTAACCCGCCCTACACGCTCAGTTCGCTGCTCAGTTGGGCCGATGAATGTTTGTATCAGGCCAAAAATAGGGGCCGCAATCGGGTATATGCCCAGCGGGTTTTATGAAAAAATCCTATTTCTCTCGAGCCATAATCTTTGCTTTGTTTTCGATTGGAACAAGCCAAGCCCAAAACATCAGTAAAAGTCCGCATTTTGAAGTGGAAACCCGCTCGAGTGCCGACCAAAACCGTTTGCCTGCGGTGTTTAAAGCCCTCGAGACTGCCTACAAAGACCTCAAAAGCAGGGGGTTAAATCCTCCTGCCAAGGTCAAAGTGATCATTTATCCCAACTTGCCCGAATACCTGAAAACAGGCGCACCTTTTTTTGAACTGGCCCGCGCCAACCGCGCCCAAAACCGCATTGCCACCCAACGGATTGCCGCCCTCGAGACGCATGGTAGCCTCGAGGTGACGCTGCGCCACGAGCTGTTTCACTTGGCCCAGCCCGCCCACTGGCCCCGCTGGAAGGCTGAGGGCAGTGCTTTTGTGTTTAGCGGAGCCAGCAGCACCTTCCAACCTTTGCAGGGTTTAAATGAAATCCAGCTCGAGGGAATCCTCTCGAGTCCAGAATCCCAAGAAATGCTTAACCGCGCGGTGGCTACCGCCGTTTTATGGGTGAAGCAGGGCAAATAGTAAAGTATAGCGCAATTCGAAATGATCAACACAAAAATACCTCGAATGATTCTTGGTAAATCTTGTCTCACGCGAAAATCCTCATCACATCTCGAACATGTGTATCCATCTCAGTGCTTAGCGCTATAACTACTCAGCAACCCAAATTTAGCTTAAAAACCGATAAACCTCGAGCCACACCATCTTTTTTTCACCCTAT
>JANYFS010000454.1 GCA_025359705.1 Deinococcales bacterium
AATTAGACCAACTCGAGCGCAGGTATTTTTCGTTTGATACAGCACATTACACATTCACAATAAAGAGGGATTGTCCCTATTCCAGTGTCACTAAGTATACTCGCTTAGTGACACTCATGCTGTGTTAGGCTCGAGGGGTGATCAACAAACCGTACCCACTTAAAAACCGAATTCTAAGTGCAGTTGGCGAATTTCCCACGGGATTTTGGGTTCTGTTTTTTGGAACCTTGATTCAGCGTTCAGGCGATTTTATCATGCCTTTTCTGAGCTTGTACCTGACCGAACAGCGCCATTTCAGCATTGGATCTGCCAGCATTCTAGTTAGTGCTTTAGGATTGGGTGCATTTTTTTCACAGTGGTTTGGCGGCATTCTCAATGACCGCTGGGGCAGCAAACCCTCCATGCTTTTGTCGCTGGGGGGCGCGGCAGTTGCTGCACTGCTTATGGGCTGGTCACAGGCATATTTGGCCCTTTTTGTCTCGGTTTTGACCTTTGGCTTTCTACTTAAAATTTATGGCCCTGCCTCCAAAGCCGCAATTGCCAATCTGTTGGGTGGCGCAGCAAGGGTGCAGGCTTACGGCCTAATCTATTGGGCAATCAATGTGGGAACCATTATTGCACCTATTTTGGGTGCATCACTCTCGAGTGTTTCGTATAGTTTGCTTTTTTATGTCAATGCCAGTACCTTACTTGTTTTTACCTTCTTAATTTGGCGATTTTTCCAAGAACCCCCTCGAGAAAAAGTCTTACTCGAGCATTCCAAATGGAGTATTCTCCCTCGAGATACCTTACTTTATATTTATTCTTTTCTCAATGTTATTTTTGCGGTCACTTGGTTGCAAGGCTTCTCTACCCTATCTTTGACCTTTAAAATGCAGGGCTTCAGCAATTTAGATTATGGCAAAGTATTTGCATTAAACGGCTTGGTAGTGGTTTTGTTTGGCCTATCGCTCAATAGATTACTACCCAAATATCCACCAAACTTAGTGATGGGAAGCTCAGCACTTTTAATTGCCATCGGACTTGGCATACACGCCTTCTCCTCGAGCCTGTGGGGTCATGCACTAGCTACTGTAGTATGGACTTTGGGCGAGATTGTGAACTTCACTTTGCTGAGTAGCGTGATTGCACAGTTGGCTCCTGTGCATTTGCGCGGAACCTATCAAGGGATTAGTGGGGCGGCTATGGGTATTGGCTCGAGCCTTGCGCCTTTGTTGGGGGGTTACGGCCTGACCCATTGGGGGGTTTCGGGGATTTTTGGGGTGACTGCATTTTTAGCCTTTGGTTTGGCAATTGCCCAATTTGCCTTGCGGCCCCTTACCGAAAAACGGATTGGGGCTAGGCTCGAGCTGGGGTGAACTAAGAAAAAGACATACACATAAATATATGCCTTTTTTATTGTATATTTCTCTCACTGGGCGCAAAAAATAGCATCACTACATTGATATTGATTTTTATTATCTCAGTTTATGCCACTTCCAAGCCTCCTGCGCCAACATTCCCCAACCTATAATTTGCAAAATCCCGCCAATTGGGGTGATTGCACCTAAAATATCCACTCGAGTGAAGGCCAGCAAATACAGACTTCCTGAGAAAACTAAAGTACCTGCCAAAAGCCACAGGCTCGAGCGGCCTTTCCAGCGTGCTAGACCCAAGGCAAGCAGTGCCAGTGCGTGATACATCTGGTAGCGCACGGCGGTTTCATAGATCTGCAAATACTTTGGCTCGAGGGTATTTTTTAGCGCGTGAGCGCCAAAAGCGCCCAATGCTACTGCGCTTCCACCCAATACCGCTGCATAAAACAGTGTGGGCGGGTGTGCGGCTTGGCTGGAGGGGATTGCAGGTGTAGTGGACACAGAATTCATATTCTCATTTTAGTAAAAATGGATCAAAAAAATGTCCCGAGTGTATAAATTTTCACACCATCCCAACTTTTCGGCTGAAGACTCGACTTCAGCAAGGGTTTATCCCATGATACCGCAGGGTGTGTTACACTAAAAAACAGCATATTTCGCGCCTGGCTTGCTTCATTTTCGAGGTAAAACAGGAACCTGCTTGGGGTTTTTACCCCTCAAACCAATGGATTTCTGATTGAGCCATGCTGCTCTTTCATCTTATTCTCATTGGGACTTCATTCTAAAGGCTGTAGCTGTGATGACTTTAACCCATCTTCCTGTGCTAGCGCAGGAAATTTTAAATGCTCTGGAGCCAGCTCCAGGCAAAACTATGGTCGATGGCACGCTAGGCGGGGCGGGACACACCCGTTTGCTGCTCGAGCGTGGTGCTGTTGTTTTTGGTATCGACCAAGACCCTTACGCCCTCGCCAAAGTGCGAGCCGAAAACTTAGCCAATCTCACCTTGCTCGAGGGAAATTTTCGAGAGATGGATACCTTGCTGCATCATGCGGGAATAACCGAAGTAGACGGTATTTTGCTGGATATTGGAGTCTCGAGCTTTCAACTCGACGA
>JANYFS010000487.1 GCA_025359705.1 Deinococcales bacterium
TTGATACCCTATTGATACCCTATTGATTTGACCGCTCGAGTGACCCAAAAGTCGGAAAATGACTTTACCAGACGTGAATTTAGACGTGAATTTGGATATTGCTATCAAAACTGCTGCTGCCCTCACGCAACGTCTCGAGAAACGTGAGTAACTCGGCTTGGGCCGCAGCACGGTCCAGGATTTCTTCGGGTAGGCTGCGAACCGCAATGCGCTGAGTGCTTTCCGAAACATTTTTAAAGGTGGTGGGGCTTTGCAAGTAGGCGATGATGCGGAACATGCCATATTCTTGTTCGGCCTGAAAAAAAGCCACATGGTTGAGGTTGATGAATTTCCCGTCTTCGCAACGGATGAAGGTATGCATGGCTTTAGTGTAATAGAAAAACGGACACTCGAGGGGAGGAGCTGCGGGCAAGCGGGCGAGACTCTAGGGTAAGAGGGTAAGAGCGTAAGAGCGTAAGAAAAAGCCAAGAGAATTAGGTTTTACCCCTATTCTCTTGGCTCGAGCGCTGATTTTAATTAAAAACTAGTCTTTCACGAACAACGGACAACGAATAACAAATAACAACTTAAACCGTTTAAACCGTTACAACTCGAGCCTGTCCCATACGCTGGTAGGTATCTGCCAGTAAGACTTCGGTGGCTTCCCAACTGAGGCAGGCATCTGTGACCGACACGCCGTATTTGAGCTGGCTGTGATCGGTGGGGATGCTTTGTTTGCCTCCCTCGAGGTTGCTCTCGAGCATGACCCCGACCACTTGGTTTTGGCCTTTGGCCCGCTGCTCGAGGATGCTGTCCATGGCAATAAGTTGTTTGTTGTGGTCGTAGTTCGAGTTGTGGTGGCTGCAATCCACCAAAATATTGGGCAGCAAGCCTGCTTTTTGCAATAGGGCGGCGGTACTTTGCACCGAGGCTTCATCGAAGTTGGGGCCACCACGTCCACCGCGCAAAATAACGTGACCGTAGGGGTTGCCTTGGGTTCCAATTACAGCGGCGCGGCCTTGCTGGTCGATACCCAGGAAAGAATGGGGCTTTTTGGCGGACAAAATGGCATCTACCGCAATTTGCACATTGCCCTCGGTGCTGTTTTTAAAGCCCACAGGAACGGAGACCCCGCTGGACATGGCGCGGTGGGTTTGCGACTCGGTGGTGCGTGCGCCAATCGCTCCCCAGGTCAGCAGTTCGTCGATGTACTGCGGAATAAAGGGATCGAGCAATTCGGTAGCTACCGGCATTCCCATTTCGTTGATGTGCAGCATCAGCTCGCGGGTGAGTTCCAGACCTTTTTGAAAATCGTTAGTGAAATCCATATCGGGATCTTGCAAAAAACCACGCCAACCCACCGTGGTACGGGGTTTATCCACATAAACCCGCATGATGATGTACATCTGGTCTAGGTATGTGTGATGCAACTGGCTTAGGCGACGGGCGTATTCGTGGGCTTGCTCGACATTGTGAATGGAACATGGCCCCGTAATCATCAGTAACCTCGAGTCACGTCCTGCCAAAATATCTTCCACCACTTTGCGGCCCTCGAGAACGGTGGCGCGTGCGGTATCGGTCAGTGGGCTTTTGGCCTTGAGGTCTTGCGGGGCGATGATGGGTGAAACGCTGGCGACGTGAACATTTTCCAGATTTTCCGAATGGGTCATAAAACCTCCATAACAAAAACTGCGCTCGAGGTGGACTCGAGCGCAGCGAAAAGACAAGGAAACTAGGCCGACACTCGAGTGGGGTGTGCTGCAAAATAAAAGTAGTAGGTGGTTTGCACCCCTTTTATGGTGTTTGGATTGACCCAATTGAAGATGTGGTGAACTCGAGCGGACATAGAGTTATGCTAGTCGCCGTTGCCAAAGATGTCATCTGGGTTGTCTAAGTTAAGACTGGGTTGGAATATAGGATCTCGCTCGAGCAAGAAAAATACCGAATCAGAAGGCGGCCTAAAACCTCGAGTCGCTACATCTGTCTTGACCCTCAACGCCTCACGGACAACGCCCCACAGACAACGCAAAACGGATCACGAATCACACCTTGACTACGTTCACCTTCACCTCGAGCCAAGTAAATCCGCCGCCACGGTACAAACAGGTCACGGGCGAAATATCGTCGTAGTCGCGGCCTACTGCCAGCACAATATGGTTTTGGTCGGTGGCAACCCCATTGGTCGGGTCGAAGCCCACCCAGCCCACTCCAGGCACAAAAGCCTCCACCCAAGCGTGACTGGCAGCGTCGCCCACCCAGCTCGAGCCTTGACCAATGTACAAGTACCCCGAAACATAGCGAGCAGGAATTCCGATGCTCCGTAGGGTTGCTAGCATCACATGGGCGTAATCTTGGCATACCCCACTTTGCAAAGTGATGGCCTCGAGCGCGGTAGTTTGCACATCGGTGCTGCCGGGTTGGTAGGTAAAATACTGATGCAAGTGGATATTCAGCTCGAGTAAATAATCCAGCAAAGAAGTTGTTAAGGCAGGTCGCGGAAATCCCAAATGCTCGAGCCATAAAATTGCTTTGCTTTGTACTTTAGCAGTTGCTGCAATAAAATCGTAGAAATTCCCTTTAGGATCTTGAATTTCCCGAATGTCCGCGTAAGTAACATCGTGATCTGATGGTTTCCAACGCGGCAGGCTCGAGACTTCGGCATCAAAGCGGCTATCGAAGGTGAGTTGAGGATGTTGCTGCAACAAATGATAATCGTGGGTATTATTTTCAAAAATATCTCGGTATTCATAAAAATGACATTGGGGTTCTACATGAATTCGGAAGTTGGAAATACTTTGATACCGTGTACTGACAGGGTGTAAGTGCAGCACACCAAAAGCATCCCAAGAAGGTAAGCCATAGTGATAGCGCGTGAAGTGATCCACCTGATAGCGGACGACTTCGGTATGGAGATGTGTTGTGGAACTAGAGTTTATAGACATAGGGTTAAGGTGGTGTGAAGGATTAAGACGATAAACACCTGCTTTCTATGATGGTTTCTCGAGGAACAGTTATCTTTACTATTTTAAATATTTTAAGACATCGATACGCCCTGATGCGAACTATGAAAGCTCGAGTTTGATTCAGAATTCTCTTTAAAATTCTCTTTAAAATTCTTTTAATGCAAAATAGCTTTTGATTATTTCGGCGGCTACGTGATTGATCGACTCGAGCAGACGGGCTAGACTGGGTTTTTTGCCCGTCAAAATCTGATCGATATGATCAATATACTCGAGTTGCGCTCGTAGCCAGCCCAGCTTACGTTGCACATTTTGCGGCACAGTCGGGTTTTCTTTGGCAATGCACTCGAGGTGATCGGCAAGGGTCGCCAAACTGTAACTGAGGCTGCGCGGAAACTTGGGAGAAAGCAGCAAAAAAGCGGCGATGGATTGACTCTCGAAAAAATGCATTGGAGTTTTTAGATAGGCTTCGTAAGCCGAAACACTTTTTAGCAAGGCCGTCCAGCGGTGGTGATCGGCAAGGGCCGCCATGCCGCCCTGGTGGTGGGTAAATAGCGGATAAATCACCTCGAGCAAACGCGCTACATTGTCGGCCCGCTCCACCATGCGCCCAGACTGCAAAAAGTGCCAACCCATATCTCGAGGCAAGGTGGCTTCGGCAATGCCAAAAAATAAATGGCTGGCATCTCTGGCTTCGTTGCAGAAGTGGTGCAGGCTGCTTTCGTCAAAAAAACCACTTTTGCTACAGATGCTGTGATAGGCCATATTCAGCGATTCCCACATTTCGGTGGAGATGCGGTTCCGCAGGCTGCGGGCATTTTCGCGGGCAAAGGTCAGGCTCGAGAGTACCGAGGCGCTGTTTTCGGTATGCACTGCCAGCCACAACGAGACACTTTGGGTATCGGTGGCAGTAAAGAATTCGCCAAAAGCATCCTTGGTGAAGGTGACATCCAGCAGTGGCTCCCACTGTGCCTCGAGCGCCCCCGCCCCCTCGAGGGTAGCGTGATAATTGACATCCAGCAAGCGAGCGGTGTTCTCCATCCGCTCCACATAGCGCCCCATCCAAAACAGACTTTCTGCAATCCGACTGAGCATGAACCACCTCGAGCGATCTAAGAGCGATTTAGCTACCTAAGCTATCTTGGGGAAAGGGTTTTTGAGTGATGTATTTTTTGGCTCGAGGGAAAAAATATTTTAAAACCCCTAAACGACTGCTTCCTGTTTTTGTTCCTGTTTTTGTTACTGTTTTTGCTGCTGGGTTAATTGCTCAACACTGGATTCAAGTGTGGATTCGAGGGTGGATTCCATGCTCGAGTCCACCGCTCCAACGGGAGCGCGGGGTAAATCTCCCTCGAGTACCCAGGTATCTTTGGAACCCCCACCTTGGCTCGAGTTGACTACCAAAGAACCGCGTTTCAGGGCTACCCGAGTTAACCCCCCAGGTACAATTTTTACTTCTTCTCCCACCAAAATGTAAGGCCGCAGGTCGATATGGCAGGGTTCAAAGCATTTGGTGTCGCGGTAATAGCTGGGATGCCGTGAAATGCCCACGACCGGTTGGGCAATGTAGTTGCGTGGGTTGGCCTTGACCCGCTCGAGGTAGGCCATGCGTTCGGCAAGTGGGGTGTGTGGCCCGATCATCAGGCCGTAACCACCCGATTCGTTGACCGGTTTGAACACCAGTTCTTCAGAATGCTCGAGCATGTGGGCCAAACCTTCTGGCTCGAGTCCCAAAAAGGTGGGTATGTTGTCCAGAATGGCTTCTTCGTTTAGGTAATAGCGAATCATTTGCGGAACATAGGCATACACCGCCTTGTCGTCCGCCACTCCTGTACCCACCGCGTTGGCAAGCGCCACCCGTCCTGCACGGTAGACCTGCATCAGTCCGCGCACTCCCAAGGCCGAATCGGGCCGAAAGGCGATAGGATCCAGGAAATCGTCGTCTAGGCGGCGGTAAATCACATCCACCTGTTGCCGCCCTGCGCTGGTTCGCATCCATACCCGGCCCTCGTCCACAAACAGGTCGCGGCCCTCCACCAGTTCCACACCCATTTGCTGCGCCAAAAAGGAGTGTTCAAAATAGGCGCTGTTGTACATCCCAGGGGTCAAAACGACAATGGTGGGGTCGGGTTTTTGACCTGGGGCCAAGCTTCGCAACAGGTTTAGCAGCAAACTGGAATATTGTTGTACAGGACGCACTCCATAGCTGCGAAACAACTTAGGGAAAATGCGGGTCATTGCAGCGCGGTTTGCCAGCATGTAGGAAACCCCGCTTGGAACACGCAAATTATCTTCCAGCACGGCATAACGACCATTTTCGCCGCGTACCAAATCGGTACCGACCACATGGGTATAGCGCTGATAGGGTAGGGTAATTCCCCGCATTTCACGGCGGTAATTGAGTGAGCTATAGACCAGATCGGCGGGAATGATCCCTGCGCCAATGATTTCCGCATCGTGATAAATATCGTGCAAGAACATGTTCAGGGCCAAAACCCGCTGGCGCAAACCCGCTTCCACCACGGCCCATTCGCTGCTTGGGATCAGCCTGGGGGTGGGGTCGAAGGGGAGCGTGCGCTCGGTTCCTTGAGCATCACCATACACCGTAAAAGTGATGCCCTGATTGCGGAAAGCCAGCTCCGAAAGGGCCACCCGCTGCTCAAACTCGTCTACACCAATGTGACTCAACCGCTCGAGTACCGCTTGATAGTGGGGCCGCACCTGACCGTTGGGGAAAAAGATCTCGTCAAAAAAGCCTTGGTGCTGATATTTGCTGAACACGTTTCGCCCCCCAAATACATCTACCCCAACAAAACTACCCAAACATCTACCCAAAACACAGCTCGAGACCCCTACCCAAAATACAGCTCGAGACCGAAAAAGATTTGAGTTAGTATAGGCGTTCACGCAAGCTTTAACAAACTGCATGTTTATACACCTAAACTGGATTTTTTCGGGCCAAAACGAACCTGTTGTCCCTCAAAAAAAGATCAAGAAACACGAATACTTTTGGATTTTGAAAAGGGTTCTAAAAAAGGCTCGAGAGAAAATTGTCTGCTCGAGCCTTTTTTGTTTTATTCAGAGGATTTTAGTTTTATTCAAAACCTACCCCAGAATTGGAGTGTGTACCGGTTTTACTCGAGCAATTCTGCGGCGCTAAAAAACAAACCCAGTTCCCGTGCGGCATCGTCGGCATTTGCCGAGCCGTGAATCACATTTTCGCCAATGCTGCTGGCAAAATCGCCGCGAAAAGTTCCCATTTCGGCATTGGCGGGGTTGGTTGCACCCATCATTTGGCGCAGCCCTGCAATGGTTCCATTGCCCTCGAGCGCAATGGCAACCACAGGCCCAGAGGTGATAAAAGTAACCAGTTCACCAAAAAACGGGCGCTCTTTGTGTTCGCCATAATGGTTTTGGGCCAGCTCGAGCGGAATAATCATCTGTTTCAGACCCACAATGCGGTAGCCCTTGCGGATAAAGCGGCTCAAAATCTCGGCAGTCAGCCCACGGCGCACACCGTCGGGTTTGATCATGGCATAAGTACGTTCCATTGCATTGCTCCTTCGGGTTCCCTCGAGCGGGGTCATCTTTTTCCCCTCGAGCGAACAAACGTTCTCTAGCCTAACCAAATGAGGTGGGAATTTCAATTTTTGTGGGATGGCCTCGAGATTCACCCTCGAGATCCCCCTCGAGATTTATTCGGGAGATTTTGCGTTTGTAAAGTAGGCTCGAGGGATTTTAATAATTATAAATCCGCACCGATAAAATAACTTAAACATGGCAATTAAACAGATTCCATAGCACGAATACGGGATAGGATGAACACGGGATAGGATCCCCTAAATAGGATGAATACTGTATATAGTGTCATTTTTTCTGAACCTTGAATATCGTTTGTATTTCAAACTACTTCATCTAAATTTTCCATCATCTAATCATGATCTCATTGTGTTACACTTTTACCAAGTTCTGACTGGTGCAGGCTGTCCTTTTGGAACCCATAGGAGAACCCATGAAAAACCTTGGACGTATTTCACTTTGGGCTGCTTTAACCGCGTTAATGGCTGGAACAAGCAATGCACAACAAGAAACCCCTTCCGATATTGGTGTCCTGTATGTGTTCAGTACGGGTGGAAAACAGGATCGAGGGTACAATCAATCGGTTGCTGAGGGGATCAAACGTGCGACTGCGGATTTTAATGGTAAAGTCAAGCTAGCCGATTACCTTCCCACCAAACTCGATGATACTGCGGGTGTGAACGGCTTTACCAAAAAGAATTTTGATCTGATGATTGGGGTGGGGTTTCAAAGCGCCGATCCCATCTCGGCAGCGGCAAAAGCACATCCCAATAGTTTTTATGCTGTAGTGGACGGGCAAGCCGAAGGCCCCAATGTGCGTTCGATCAGTTTCCGTGAAGAAGAAGGTTCTTATTTGGTGGGCTATATTGCTGGACTCAAAACTGCTACAGGGGTGATTGGTTTTGTAGGTGGTATGGATATCCCAGTGATTGCTCGCTTTGAGGCAGGTTTTGTATCAGGAGCCAGAGCAGCCAACAAAAACATCAAGGTTTATAGTGCCACATTGGGTAAAACTCCCGCTGCATTCAATGACCCAGAAGGAGCTAAGCGCATTGCTGCCACTCTAAAAGCCAAAGGTGCAGATATTATTTTTGCTGCCGCTGGACGATCTGGTGAAGGTGTGATCAGCTTTGTTAATTCAACTCAGTGCCTTAAATCCAGCGATTTACCCAGTGGAGTTGGTTTTCGCAATAACCTCTTCGGGAAAGTTCCTAAAGATAATTCTTATGAAAAAGCCTGTAAAGGTAACACTCGCCCGATGTTTTTTATTGGAGTGGATTCTAACCAAAACTATTTAGGTGATTTGGATCGAGATGCTACAACCCTAAACCACGGTCTGACCAGTATGGTTAAAAATATGGATGTGGCGGTATACGGAGCCATCGAGGATACCCTGCTGAAACGGTTTACCGCAGGCAACCGCAGCTATGGCCTTTCTGAAAACGGAATCAGTTTTGCCTACGATGCATATAATGCTGCTCTGCTCGAGAAGACGGAATATACCTTAATGCAGCAAGTATACCGCCAAGTAGCAATGGGTGAGGTTAAAGTTCCTTCGGTTCGCAAGTAATTGGACTCGTATGTTATGATTGGGTGCTGTGATAGAGCGTGGGTTTTTACCTGCGCTTTTTTGGTTTTGCCCTCGAGCGGTTAATCGTAACAAAAAACATAAAACCAATCTTGAGCAAAATCACGAAAACTACACATTCAACCCACCCCAAATCAACCTCGAGCTATACCTCCCCTCAACCTGTCTGCACAACCCCGCTCGAGGTCTGTAGAATGAATCTGTGAGAGAAGACACCGTGAGAAAAGACACCGCGCAAGGCCCCACGCCCTTCGCGGGAAGGCTCTCCGCTATTGTGGCGGGAGTGGCCCTATTGGGGCTTTTTATTTTTCCGTATGCCACTTATGGGCGTAACTTTGGCGGAGCGGGTTTGCTACAGCTCTTGGTGGGGGGAACCCTCGATTTTACGGGCATCAAC
>JANYFS010000494.1 GCA_025359705.1 Deinococcales bacterium
AGGATGGTCATGACTTCTGAAATAGCCATGCCAATCGGACGCTTTCGAGTTTTTTTAATGCTTGGGAGGGAATTTTTGGGAGTAGGAAGGTGGAAGGTTTGGTAGAAATCATCGACAGAGCAGAACAGCTCGAGTAGCATAAAGAAGTCCTCCAGAAGTTGAAGTTTGTGGTTAAACTCCCAGCTTACTCGAGGACACTTTTTTTGAAAGCACATGTTTTTGCGAAAAAATAGGGTATGAAATACGTGAATAACTTTAACCCGAATTCAGGTTAGTTTACATTCTGGACTTATGAAAGAGGTCTACTTATGAACTCTTGAGCGGCTGCCAACCCATAAGACGGGACAGAAAACAGAAAAAATGGGATGGAGGAATGCGCGACGATTGGCATGGGCAAATCCGAAAAACCAGCCTTTGATCGAATGTTTTGGTAAATTAGTCAAGTCGAGAGACTTTCCAGACACCTTTTTTCCTCTGAGTTCAAAATCTTGTTAAAAAGGTAATACTTTAAAATCCAAAATCCGCTCTGCCATCCAAGTCGCCGCGATCACTGCTACCACCAATGAACCCCCCACAAAGGTCATGCGGCGATAAAATAGGCTCGAGCGCAGTAAAAATGCGAGTGGCAAAAAGATGAGTACAATCACCATTTGGCCCATTTCCACCCCTACATTGAAACCCAAAAGTGCAGAGAGCAAACTGTTGCGGGGTAAATCCAGATCGGTCAACACGCTGGCAAAACCAAAGCCGTGAATCAGGCCAAAACCGAAGGCCACCAACCAGCGCCGACCCTCTTTAACCACGGGCCAGACGTTATTGAGGGCCGCCAGCACCACCGAGGCAGCAATCAGCGATTCGATGAGTCTCGAGGGCAAGGCAATGATCTGCAAAGCTGCCAAACTGAGGGTGATCGAGTGGGCCAAAGTGAAGGCGGTGACGATTTTAACCACGCTGAGCAAGGCCGATTTAAAATCCTCCACCGAGACCCAGCGCCCGTTTTCGCGGCGCAGCACACTGGGCAACAGCAAAGCCAGCAGAAACAAAATATGGTCGATGCCTTGCCAAATGTGCCAAACCCCCTGACGAATAAACTCGAGGAACCCTGTTTGGCTTGTGCCTGTACCCTCGAGGGCAAAAGTTTGGCTGGGGGTGGTGGGCGAGAACACAAAGGTTTGGTTTTGGCCTGTCGCACTATTCAAGCTCAACAGCCCACGGTGTTGCGGGTCAAGGTCGGCTAAAAAGCGGTAATCCACGGTTAAGCCAGCAGTTAGATTGGCGCTCGAGCAGTTACTTGTCCAATTCAAAACCGCGTATGCTCCGTCGGTGTGATTGTCCACCAGCATCTTTTTTGGCTCGAGCGCACAAACTACTTTTCCCGCAGTTAGGGTTAATTTGGATAGGGCATAACTTTCAATCTGCTTTTCTTGGGCTTTCAGCTCTCCCCATGTGATTGCCCCATCGTCATTGCTATCCAGACCAATGGCATAATCCAAATCCCGTAAGGCAATATCCCATTGGCCCTCGAGTTGGCCCTCGAGGTTACTGGTTTTGGCTTGAATCTTTAAGTAGCTATCCGAGGCTTTATGTGCAGATGCGACCCCAAATAAACTGATTAGAAGACTTGCCATCACTGCCAAAAACCTATTTTTTGTGAACAACCGTTTCATTTTTTAACCTCCCCTAACTTCTTCACCCATTTCTGAATCTGCACATCCTCGAGCTTGCTACTGCGGATAAACTCGAGCGCATCTGCGGCAGCAGTGGGGTTTTTCGCGGCCCAAGCCGACTCGAGCAGGATTCTGAGATCGAGTGGCTCGCGCTGAACTGCAAAATTATCCAAGGCCAACTCGAGCGCCTGTGCGGGTTGGTTCAGCACCCGCAGGGTAAAAATGGCCTCCTCGCGGCGGTGAATGGTGCTGCCCCTTGCGCGGCTGGCTTTGATGCGGTCTTGCATCATCTGCTGATGAACTGCCAAATGGGGGGAATTCAATTGTTTCTCTGCCAAAATTTGACGCAGCAGCAGGGCATCGGGTTTGAGGTTGTTTTTGAGCACCTCCAGAGCTTGCTGGGGTTGGCCCTGATCCAGCAAGAAGTCGGCATAGCTGGCTTGGGCGTACACATCATTTGGCTCGAGGGTCAAAATCGCTTTGAAATACGCCTGGGTTTGCTCGGTTTTGCCCAAACGCTCTGCCATCTCTGCCAGGGTTCCCCAGGCCCAATTGCGCTCGAGGGGGGTGGCCTTGGGGTTTTGGTTCAGGGTTTGCTCGAGCAGACGGTAAGCACTGCTGGCCTGCCCATTCAGGCTGCTCACTCCCGTCAGGCAGCTTATGCCGATCAGCTCGGAGGCCAGGCTGAGCAGCGGAGTACAGCTTTGTTTAGCTTCCGCGTAGCGGCCCAAAACCTGCAATACCGTGGCCTCGGTGATCCAGACTTGAGGGTCATCGGGTGTGGATTTTTTGGCTAGGGCCAGATCTTTGAGCGCCTCTGCAAACTGGTGATCTCCTTGTTTGAGGGTGGCTCGCAAAATCAAAACCGACTCGGGTGGGTTGGCCTGATTCCACCACGGGGCCAACACCGACTGCGCCCGTCCGCTGTAACGCGGATCGGCTTCGGCCCGTCCGATTTGGATATACCTTCGGGCCAAAACCGTGGCTTGCTCGAGGTTTTGGGGATTCTGAGCCAGCTTCGCCCGCAGCGCCTTGATCTCCCGTGTAGTCGAGTCGCCCACATTATTCCGCAATTGTTCCAGCACGGTATGGTCGCTCGAGGGCAAATAGGGCGCGGCCCCTGCTACACCCATCCCTCCCAAGGTGATTAGAAAAATGTAGGCTCGAGTTAGATGGGGTTTTTTTAGCATAGTAGTAACTCCTGATTCTCTTTTGGTGGAACGATTATGGTTTCTCGGTTTGTTTGGTTTTTGGTTTTAATCATGGGGCTGGCTCGAGGGTGGTTGTAGGGTTAGACCTCGAGAGAAAGGGCGGGCTTTAAGCCCGCCCCTACGATCTTGGGTCTCTATTTCTTACAATTCAAAATATTTAACGAATAACGAATAACTTACCTTGCACCAGGCAAAGGAGTCTTCAAATAAGGAAACTGCTCGTCAAAGAAGCTAGCATCCAATTTAGCTCCATCGGTGAAGGGCAATTGACCGCTGGAGGCCACTTCTTTGGGCAAGAGTTTGCCCATGACCACCCGCAAGGCAATATCGACCACATCGTCACCCGGGCGGCGACCATTGGGGAAACCAGTGGTGTCCCCTGCAATCACACCCAAGGGGTTTTGATCTTTGGCGGCTTTGGCAGGAATGGCGGTATTCAGGCGCAACATTTCGGCAACTGAACCGTTTTTATTCAGACCATCCACCCCGGTTAGGAATGCTGCCACCAAATCGGTGCGGGGGAATTGGGTCGGAGCCTTCACGCCCGCGCCACCAAACAGCAGCTCGAGGATGGCGGGTAGGGTGGGGTGGGTTACATAGTCCGCAAACTGACCGTCATTTTTGGGTTCGCTACCGTTGAATTTATCTTTATCCCGCAGGCCAATCACCACTTCGTTGACCAAAGGGTTGGACAGACGCGACATCTGCACATATTCACCCAGACCGTAGGCAGGGCGGGTAAAAGTGGGATTTTGGGCCAGCACTCGAGTGCGGCGTAGGCTCGAGGTAGTCCAAGCTCCAATGATGCTGCTCTTGCCGTCGGTCAAACATTTTGCAGGAAGTTCCAGCTCGAGGGCGGTAACATTTTTGTCGGCAAGGTCGTCTTTGGCTCCATCGATGGGGCCGAGTGGGTTTTTGATATTCACAAGGTCGAAGGTTTCGCCCAAATTGACCACAAAGGGATCTTTGCGCTGACCTACAAAGACTTTTCCAGGTTTGTCACAGCCAGGGATTTCGATGGTGTAAACATGTGCAGCGGCATATTTGACATAGTTAGGCAAAGATTTGGTACCGATGTAGTCCAGCGGTTTATCAAAGATGGTCTTACCACTGCTGGTTTCCTTGATGTTTGATGCTGGACCTTTGCGGCGATCCCCTTTGATCATCTTCAGGGTGTAGCTTTCCAAAACATTGGCAGCATCCGTTTTACCCACATCGACTTGGCCTACATTGACCACGGGTACCGAGACTTTTTTATTGGCAATATCCAGTTGGATGTCTTTAAACATCTGCTTAAATTGAAATTGGAAGGTCAAATCTTCTTTGGCATCCCCGTTATTATCCACATGGATCTCGTAAAGAGCATTAGGGTCTAGATTAAAGAAATTGGGGCCACCATAACCATCTTGCAAAGGCAGATAGTTGGCAACCAAAGTGACATACCCTTCACGGCCCTTTTCATAGCTGTTGAACATATAGAAATCGGTGGCATCTAACTTGGGCATCCCGCTGATGAAGGGGGCTTCACGGTGGCTCGAGGCGGAGGCTTGGCCCATCACTGTAGCTACCGATAACATGGCAGCAAAGGCAGCGATTTGGCGCAGGGTTTTGATGGCTTTGGTGGTTGGGGTTTTGGTTTGCGTGGTCTGGGTTTGCATGGTCTGGGTTTGCATGGTCTTACTCCTTTTGGATCTTGTTGGATCGTGTTGGATCTGGGCTAAAACGGACTCGAGGGGTGTTAGCGAGGTGTGTGCTGTCCTCGAGGTGCCTTAGTGTGTTCTGAAGGGCTACTCATAAAACAGTTCATAAATTGATCAGTAAAAGTGAATATTTTGGCTTGGCAAGGGGAAGGCCCACTGCCAAGCCAGATGTCACCTCGAGGAGATGCTTCCCGAGGATGCATGTTTTGAACTATCCTGTACTCGAGACCCGTATTTGGCACAGCACATTTGGCACAGCACATTTGGTACACCGCTCTTGACACATCGCTACACCCACAACACACCGCTAGGGGAATACTTTGAAGCATTCGGAAAAGCAGGAGAATACAAACCTACCCACGGATGCCCAGCTCGAGCCAAAGGTGGAGGGTCGCCGTCTGGGAGACCGTTTGGCGGCGGCGCGGCGCAACCATTTTGTGGGACGAATCGAGGAACTCGAGGCTTTTGCAAGGATGCTGCGGCCCAATCCTGATTTTTCTTTGCTGTTTATTCATGGCCCTGGTGGAATGGGTAAGAGTTCTTTGCTCTCCGAATTCGCTCGAGTCTGTTTGGACCAACATTGGACCCCCTTACTGTTGGATGCCCGCAACATCGACCCTTCCCCCGATGGTTTTTTGCAGGCACTGGCAGGGGTGATGCGGCTCGAGCCGAATGTTTCGCCCTTACTGGCCTTGGAACAGGGTGCGCTCGAGGGGCTGCACGGCGGGGTGTTGCTACTGGACACCTTCGAGAATCTCAAGCCTTTGGATGCCTGGTTGCGCGAACGGTTTTTACCCGAACTCCCCGAGGCCATGCGGGTGGTGCTGGCAGGACGGGAGCCGCCCAACCCCCAGTGGAGCGGCGACTCGGGTTGGCGGGAACTGATGCGGGTGCAAGGTTTGCGAAACCTGCGCCCCACCGAGAGCCGCGAGCTTCTGCACAAACGGGGCTTGCCCAGCACTGCCCAAGACGCGCTGCTGGCCTTTACTCATGGGCATCCACTGGCCCTGTCTTTGGTGGCAGAAACCTTCCGTAGCCAGGCTGCCAACCCCTCGCTCGAGTTCGACCCCGACCAACACCCCGATATGCTGCGTACCCTGCTCGAGCGCTTCGTCCAAAGCGTACCCAGCCCCGCCCACCGCGCCACCCTCGAGATTTGCGCTTTGGTGCATACCACCACTGAATCGGTGCTGGCAGCGGGTTTGGATGCCCCCGAAGTCCATGAATTGTTCGCCTGGCTGCGCTCGCTGTCTTTTGTGCAGGAGGGGCCAAATGGCCTCAGCCCGCATGAGCTGTTGAGAGATGTGATCCACCGCGATTTGCGCTGGCGCAACCCCGATTGGAATGCC
>JANYFS010000503.1 GCA_025359705.1 Deinococcales bacterium
GGTGGGCCAACCCCTAGATAAATTCTTGCCCAACTTTTCTACCGTTCAATCTTTTGGTATTCCCCTCGAGCGCACTTTTGAGCGTACTTTTGAACCCGTCCAAAATCATTCCCTCGAGCATCCCTCAAATCAGAATCATTCCCAAAATCATGCTCAAAAACAACAGGTTTTGGAATTTACCCTTTCTAAAGTGCAAGGCGGCGGTTTTGTGGTGATCATGCGAGATTTAACCGCATTACGCGATTATCAAAACAAGTTGCTTGAGCAGGCACGGCGCGATGGCCTAACGGGGTTATACAACCGCCGCGCTTTCCTCGAGCTGGCAGGGTTAAGGCTCGAGCGCAGCACCCTCGAGGGAACCCCACCCCGCACACCCGATACCCAATGTTTGATTTATTTCGACCTAGACCGCTTTAAGCCGATCAACGACACCTACGGTCACGAAACGGGCGACGCGGCTTTGGTGGAAGTGGCAGACCGCTTGTGTACCGTGCTGGAGTGTCCCGAAGGCATTCATAACCCCGTGATCGCTCGAGTGGGCGGCGACGAATTTGTGGCCCTGATCCCGCGCAGCCCCGAAGCTTGCGAAGAAATGATGAACCAGCTCGAGCGCCTGTTGATCCAGCCCATGCAGTTGGGCGAACACACCGTTTGCTTGGGGATCTCGTGGGGTATGTCGGTTTTCCCGCTGGAAGACCTTGCGCTCGAGGGACTGCTCAGAATTGCCGACAGCAAAATGTATCACCGCAAACGCGCTCGAGTGGTTTGAGTGTGGGTTTAAGTATGGGGTAGTCTTTCATGCTGGACTCATCTAAAAAACTCCAAAATTGTGTGATCTGATCAGCTTCCTGACTCAAAACGACTCTTGCGATGAAAGAAATTTTAGGATTAGTCCTCATCTTCTCATGAGAGATGATCTATAGTGTGGACATGGAACGCAAACCGCTCATTTTGGTAATCGAAGACGAAAAAGACATCGCACGCTTCATTGAACTCGAGCTAGCCGCCGAAGGTTACGCTACCGATGTGGCTTTTGATGGGGTGACAGGTCTTTCTAAATTTCGTGAAGTCAACCCCGATTTGGTAATTTTGGATCTGATGTTACCCGTGCTAGATGGCCTCGAGGTAGCTCGCCGCATCCGCAAAACCTCCAATACTCCCATTGTGATTCTAACTGCCAAAGACAGCATCCAA
Organism: Deinococcales bacterium; assembly: GCA_025359705.1. Taxonomy (GTDB): domain Bacteria; phylum Deinococcota; class Deinococci; order Deinococcales; family Deinococcaceae; genus JACMOA01. The sequence goes on from JANYFS010000503.1 coordinate 1,195, forward strand.
GACAAGGTGGAAGGCTTGGACAGCGGCGCAGACGACTATTTGATCAAACCCTTTTCCATCGAAGAATTGCTTGCACGGGTTCGCGCCCACTTGCGCCGGGTCAACCCCGCCGTAACGGGCGAAGTGCGGGTCGCCGATTTGGTCATGAACCTGGACGGGCGCGAAATCTTCCGTGGAGGCCGCCGTGTGGAGCTGTCCGCCAAAGAATTTGAATTGCTCGAGCTGTTGGCCCGCAACCCAGGCAAGGTCTTTTCCCGCTTCGAGATCGAAGAGAAAGTCTGGCCCGAATACACAGGCGGTTCCAACGTGGTGGACGTATACATCGGCTACCTGCGCCGCAAGCTCGAGGAGGGTGGCGAACGCCGCCTGATCCACACCGTGCGTGGGGTGGGCTACGTCTTGCGCGAAGAATAAACCACAAGAATTCTCGAGTACCCCCTAAAACTTACACTCGAGCGGGTTGGGAATCATTTTTCCCAGCCTTTTTTGTGCTGAAATGGAGCTGTGATTTTGCCTAATGTGATCTGGCCCAAACTGTTCCCTAAGCCTCGAGCGGTGAATTTAAGTGTGAATTTAAGTGTGGCTCGAGCATGACCCTACGTTGGCGTTTAACCCTGATTTATACCGCGTTGCTCTTCCTTGTTTTGGGCTTAGTCATGGTTTTGCTCTATGGAAATCTGAGAAATACTCTTTATAACAATGCGTTTTATGATATAAATGGTAGTTTTAATCAAATTATCAAGGAGAAAAATAACCTCGACTCGGGAATTTGCAATTCGGTTTATAGTAATATTTTTTATCAAATTGATATTTATTCTAATACTAGGTCGTCCAGCGATTTTGCCAAACTTTCTTTCGATGAAAACCAAAGTATTATATATGCCTGCCAAAGCCCTGCTTTCGATTTTTTTGGAAAAAACCGCAGAGACTATCGGTTTTCTATAAACAAAGAAGAATACGATAATCTGGTTATTCAATTAAATGAT
>JANYFS010000508.1 GCA_025359705.1 Deinococcales bacterium
ACCCTCACCTCGAGTCCAACACCGCCCAACAAAACCTCGAGGATGCCGTGGCCTTCCAAACCCTCAGCGATGAGATTTTGCTCGAGCGGAGGAAGACGGAGTGAAGAGGGCTGAGGGTAAGAGGGTAAGAGGGTAAGAAAAAGATTAGGTGGCTCGAGACTTATTTCGAGCCACCTAATCTTTTACGAAAAACAGAAAACGAATCACCCAACAACACAACAGCTCACCAAAACCAACCCTGAATACCCAATCCTCTATACTGATCCGCGTGGATGTTACCCCCCGTTCTTTTCCGCACACCGGACACTGCTACGACCTCGCCATTGTGGGCGCGGGTTTGGCGGGTTGCGAGTTGGCGTACCGTGCGGCTCAACTGGGCTTGGACGTGCTTTTGGTTTCGCAATCTTTGGATTCGGTGGGCAATCTATTTCAGCCTACTGTGGCCCCTGCGCTTAACGATTCTTTCCCTCCCAATAGCCTTTTTGCCCTGGCGGTTGCCGAAACCCACCGGTTAAGTTTTACTGGCGCAAATCATCATTCAAGTGAAGTTTTAGAGTTAGACACAGAGTTAGACACAGAGTTAGACACTTGGAGCCTGCACCGCGCGGTCAAGCACCGCCTCGAGGCCACTCCAGGGATTCATCTATTGCAATCTTTGATTGTGGGCCTCTCCTGCGAAGTGGACATGGGCGAAGCCGAACAGGTCAAACTCGAGACTTGGGAAGGGATTCCCCGCCTTGCCAAAAAAGTAGTTTTGGCAGTGGGCAGCTTTTTGCAAGGCCGCTTGCACATTGGCTCGAGCGAGGAGCAAGCGGGGCGGCTTTCCGAAGTGGCCTACGACGACCTTTACTTGGATTTATGCGCCCAAGGCGTGCAGTTTGAGCCTCGAGCCGATGATGCCCCCAGCGAGGCAGGCAGTTTGCACTATCAGGTCACCTATCAAACGATTGTGTCCAGCGAACTCGAGGGATTTCGCATCAAATGCCTGCCCCAGACCTATGCGCTTGGGCGCTGCACCAGTGGCGAACACAGCTATCTCAGCGTGTTGGAGGATGCCGAAAGGCTTTGCTCGAACCTGATTTTGGAATACCGAACATGATCTATAAACTTTCCGATTTTCACTTCCCAGACACCGCCGCGCGGCTTTATCCCCAAAATTCACAGGGCCAGTGGCAGCTCGAGATTGGTTTTGGCGATGGGCGCTTTTGGGCCGCGCACAGTGTGTTTGAGGGTGCGCTCGAGGGTGGTTCAGCTTTTCCCGCTAACTATTTGGGCGTAGAAATCAGCGGTTCCAGTCTGCTTAAGGCCCAGCAAAAAAGCAAAGGCAAAGATCAAACTGCCAACGCTCGAGTGATCCTCACCAAAATGCCCGCCGATTTATTGCTGCGGGCGGTGATTCCACCCGCTTCGCTCAGCCGAATTTACGTCAATTTCCCCGATCCTTGGCCCAAAGCGGGCCATAGCGAAAACCGCTTGCTGCGCCGTAGCTTTTTCGAGCTGGCAGCGGATCGCTTGCGTTTGGGTGGAGAAATCTGGTTTACCACCGATCACGCCGAATATTTTGAATTCGCCCTCGAGCAAGCCCGCCAAACCCCTTTTTACCAAATCACCCAGCCAGAGCCGCCCAAAGCCGCCCTGCAAACCAAATACGCCAAAAAGTGGGAAAGCTACGGCCTCGAGGCCAACCACGCCCGTTTTACCGTGATCGCCCAACCCACTGCGCCCCAGCCCTGGCTCGAGGTGTTTAATTATGAGGATGCTATGCCACACGCTATTATCGACCTAAAAATCCACATCACCGACTTTGAAAAAACTGCCTTTGAGAAAACTGTCACCCGCTTTGGGGACACCACCATTATTTTGCTCGAGGTCATGCAGTCGGTCAACCGCCCGATGCTGCATTTCTTGGCCCACATCGAAGAAGCCGAGCTGACCCAAGAGATTTTGATTGGTGTGACCCTGCGCGACGAAGGCGGCGCGTTGGTTCGCCTCGAGAAGTTCGGCAGCCCGATCATTACCGCAGGCGTGAAAAAAGCGGTAGGAGCCGTAACCGATTACCTCGAGGGGCGTGGGGCCAAGGTCTTGATGCGGGCTTATTGATATTATTGTATTGATATTATTGTATTAATATTGCTGTATTGATGCGTTGTTAAGTTGCGCTTTTAAGTTGTCTCCAGTCAAAATCCCTCGAGGTTTTTCTGCTATAGTAACCCCTCTATGCCGTGGTCTGTTGCACTTCCCCTGCCCTTATCTGCCTACGATTTTGCTGCGCCACATGGTTTTGAAGGCAATACCCCAGTGGGCTGCCGCGTTATTGTGCCGTGGCAGGGTTCGGTATGTGTGGGGCTGGTGGTAGGGGAGGGGACGGGCCAAAGCCACCGAATGCGTGAGGCAATTTGTCTGCTCGAGCCTGAACCCTTCATTTGCCTTGCCACCCTCAAGGCATTGGTTGGGATGGCAAAGTCGGCGCGGTTGCCGCTGGGTTTGCTGCTGAGCGATGTTTTGCCCATAGGCTGGAACCCCGAACTGTCGCATGTTGTGGCCTGCCCCTTTGGAACCGATCTAACCCCATTTGGAGTGGGTTTGGAAAAGCTGGGAACTGATTGGCAACCCGCCGAAGATTTTGATATAGCCTTGCTGGACGCAGTACGCGAACAAGGTTTGCTGCTCGAGCGCATCCAGATCCAAACCAAGCTCGAGTCGGTTTATATTGCGATTAAGGGCCAAGGCAAGCTCAGTGAAAAGCAAGAGATCGCTTGGCAAACCCTCGAGCGGGAAGGCAGTTTGCCCAGTTTGGCAGAGTGGTCTCGGCGGGCAGGCGTAGGAACCAGCGTGGTCTCGGGGGTGCTGAACAAAGGTTGGGCCAAATCCCTCGAGCGCCCCGCACCTTTGCCCCGTTTGCCCGAACCTTTTTTGGATGGTTTAAAACCCAGCAGTGAACCTTTGCTCGAGTGGGAAAATTCAAAAACCCAGCGCTTGCATGGTGGCTCCCCCCGTACCCGTTTGTCCCAGATTGCCCAAGAAATCATTTCCACCCTCGAGCGGGGCCAAAATGTCTTGTACCTCTGCCCCGATCAAACCACCCTCGAGCGGGCTTGGCGGGCTTTGTCTTATCTGGGAAGTGCTGGAGAGCGGGAAAATGCTCGAGGGCGAGAGAGCGAGACGGCGAGAGGGCGAGAAAAAGATGGGGCGCTTGAGGCTCGAGAGGATGGAGATTTAAATCCTCAAGAGCAAGACGAAATACATACGCAAGACCTCTTACCCTCTTACCCTCTTACCTTCTTACCCTCGAGCGCAGCTCTCAAATTCACTTCCACCCTCTCGAGCGAGGCCCGCGCACATGCTTGGAATCTGGCCCGTGCGGGGCATATTCGCTTGGCTTTTGGCACCTCCTTGGCCCTGACTTTGCCGTTGCCCAATGTGGGATTAGTAGTTCTCGAGGAGGAGGGCGCGGACGGCTATAAAATGCAAAGTGGCTCGAGGTTGTTTATCCCTGACCTATTGCGGCGAATCTGTAACCAACAGGGTATGCAAAACGAAGTTAAGTTGCTGCTCACAGGCACGGTTCCAGCGGTGGAATCTTTGTCGGTGGCGGGGCGGGTGTTGCCCAGCAAAGCCTCGAGGGTGCATATCGTGGATTATGCCGCATCACCCGTGCAGCCCGAATTGGGGCCGCTTTCGGACGCGCGTTTTAAGCAGTCTCAGCAAGGTTGGCCCCTGTCCACCGATCTCAAAACCGCACTCAAGCAAGTGGCAGACCGTGGGCGACAAGCGGTGTTAATTGCCCCGCGCAAGGGCTACAGTGCTTTGCTGCGCTGCTCGAGCTGTGGACACACCCCAATGTGCCAAAACTGTGACGTCACCCTGCGTTTTCACGCCGAAGAACGCAAGCTCGAGTGCCATCAGTGCGGCTATCACCTTGCGCCGCCCAGCACCTGCCCAGACTGCGGTGAGGCCATGTTGCAACCCAAAGGCCCAGGAACCGAGTGGATTGCGAGGGAAGTGGCAAAGTTCTTGCCAGGTTTCCCTGTGCTGCGCTATGACCGCGAAAAACAAGACGACCTTTCCAGCCTCGAGCGTGGAGAAGCTGGGGTGGTGGTCGGCACTACCCTGCTGCTTTCCCAAGCTGCCCCGACCAATTTGGCAGTGATTGCCATCACCTTTGCCGATACCCTGCTCAGCCTGTCGGACTTCCGCGCCACCGAGCGCTACCACGCTTTGCTGCGAAAACTGCTCGAGTGGCATCCCAAAGCAGCCCCACTGCTGCTGATTCAAACCTATCAGGCCGAAAACCCCGCCCTAG
>JANYFS010000554.1 GCA_025359705.1 Deinococcales bacterium
CCTGGGTGGAGGGCATCTGGGAATTCGGCGGCGGCGTGCATAAAGGTGCAGCCCAAACACTGCGGGCTGCTGGAAATCTTGGCAACCCCCTCAAAAATCGCCTCGAGCTGCTGCTGGGGGCTGCTTTCCCCCGCAATCACCCCCGTAATCCACTTCTCAAAACCCAATGTGGCTCCCTCGAGGTAGGCCCGAATCAGATCATCTTTGCTGGGGAAATGCTTGTAAAAAGACATTTTTGCCACACCCGATTCGGCAACCAAACGGTCTACCCCAATCGCGCGAAAGCCGTGGGCATAAAACAAAGTGCGGGCAGTCTCGAGGATGCGCTCTCGAGGGCTGGGAAGGGCGTTCATAGGAACAAGGGTACTCGAGGGGGAGTTTTTCAGATGTACTCCAATATACAGACAGACCTGTATATACCAAAGTAAGATTTGGTCAATCGAACTCGAAAGGAAAAACTTAAGCAAAACCTTCCGCTCGAGGTAAAAAAGGAGTGGTACACATGAAAATTGGAATCTTTGGAACGGGAATGGTCGGGCAAATCCTTGCCTTAGCTTTGGTGAGCAAGGGTCACACGGTGATGATCGGCACTCGAGATGTTGCCAAAAGCCTTGCCACAACCCAGCCCAACGGTATGGGAATACCCGCTTTTGGTGTGTGGCACAAAGATCACCAAAATATTGGGGTGGGAACTTTTGCCGAAGTTGCTGCTTTTGGCGAGGTTTTGCTCAATGCCACGGGTGGTAATGTCAGCATCGAGGTGTTGCACAGCGTAGATGCGGCCCATTTGAACGGCAAAATTTTGATGGATCTTGCCAACGATTTGGATTTTTCCAAAGGCTCACCCGTTACCCGCACCAGCGACACCCCAGGCTCGAGCGTAGGGGAACAAATTCAAGCTGCATTTCCCAATGTCAAAGTGGTTAAAACCCTCAATACCCTCAGTGCTTTTGTTATGGTTGATCCCAAGTCGGTGGGGGGTGGCGACAGCACCATTTTTGTAAACGGAAACGATGCCGAGGCCAAAAAAGTGGTTACGGGTATCCTCGAGGGTTTGGGTTGGACAGATATTATGGATCTTGGAGATATTACCTCGAGCCGCGCTGTAGAATTGCTGTTGCCCGTTTGGTTGAAAGCGTGGGCCGTGATTGGGAATACTCCGTTTAACTTTAAAATCGTGCGCTAAACGCTTATTTCTCTCGAGCCAAATCAAAACCCCCCAGCCGCTCGAGGGCTGGGGGGTTTGTTAGCTCAAACGAACAACGAATAACGATCAACGAACAACGACTTTAAAGTTTGTAAATTGCCGCGCACTGTCCAGGCAGGTTCACATTCAAAGTTCCCCCGCTCGAGGTGAGAGTAGCCGCCGCACAATACCCCGCTTGGTCGCTAAAGGTGGCATTGCTCATGGCGGTGCGGTCAGCCGCAGGAATTCCCGTGTTGGCCCCAATATTCAGCGGAATATTGCCCGAAGGAATGGTGCCATTGTTCATTACCACGATAAAACGGTTGGTTCCCGATCCACGGTAAAAGGCATAGACATTGGCCCCACCGTTGGGCCGCCACATTTCGGCGTAACCCCCTTTCCATAAGCCTGGGTTGGCTTTGCGAACCCCGATCAATTTTTTCACAAAGTCGAAGGTGGTTTTGGGGTTGCCGCTGCCCAAATAGCCGCTTTGGGTGCTATTGCGCCCCGCATCCGTCCAGGCCCAACTGGGCATATCTTTGCGGTTGTCGGGGTCGTTGCCGCCGTATACCCCCAACTCGTTGCCGTAATAAATTTGCGGAATGCCAGGCAAACTCATCAGGGCCACCATTCCCATGTTGTAGCGGCGGCGGATTTCCACTTCTGGCACGCCCATTCCTGGAGCATTGAGGAAGCGCGGTACATCGTGGTTGTCCAGCAAAGTGACTTGCAACAAGGCCCGGTCGATGCCCAAGGTGTTCACGGTATCCTGCACCGAACTTGCCAGAATATTCAGGCTGCCAGCGGTTCCAATGCTGTCTACAAGTGCTTTACGCATGGGGAAGTTGAAGGTGGAGTCGTAGCCCGCATCCAAAAAGGGTTTGAGCTGCGAAGCATTGCTATCCAAAAAGGCTTCGCCAAACAGGAACATCCCAGCTCGAGCGGCGTTGACCCCAGGAACCCAAGAGTTCTGCCAGTAAGACAGCGGCACATGCTTGATGGTGTCCATGCGAATGCTGTCGATGGGATAATTCGTGGCCCAGGCTTTGCTGGCATTGGTTAGGTAGGTTGCCACGGCGGGGTCTTCTTGGCGGAAGTCGGGCAAGCCTGCCAACGGGCATAAAATGTCGTTGCCTTGACAATCGCTATGGAACCAACTGGGGTTGCTGCTGACGATAGCCGCGTTGTATCCCGCATGGTTGACCACCATGTCCATCACAAATTTCATGTTGTAGGTACTCGAGTGCAGGGTGTTGATCAGGTTGGTCAGGTCGGCATTGCTGCCCAATTTGGGTTCCACATTGGTATTGGCGGGGTTGGTGTAGTTGGCCCAATATCCGTGGTAGCCGCAAGAAGTTCCTACTACACCCACCTGGGTATAAACAGGGGTCAGCCAAACCGCAGTTGCCCCCAAATCTTTGATATAGGACAGCTTATTTTGCACCCCTGATAGGTCGCCGCCGTGGAATTTGTTGGGGTTGGCAGGATCGAAGCAGTTGGCTGCCCCCGCATTGTCGTTGGCGG
>JANYFS010000557.1 GCA_025359705.1 Deinococcales bacterium
GCATCTCCAAACGCGATAACATTTCATTGAATGTGCGGGTCAACTTGGCAAGCTCGTCACTGCCAGGTGCTTGGGGAACTCGTTCACTGGGTTGAGCAGACCGCGCGATGCGGGCCGCCAGCTCGGAAACTTGATCTACAGGTTTGAGACCCCGATCCACCACCAACCACCCCAAACCCAAAGCAACCAAAAGCAGTAGTGGCACGCCCAACACGGCTACCCGCAACATTCGAGATAGGACTACTTGCACTTCTGCATCCGAACGGCTGGCTTGAATCCAGCTCGTCGGGAGCTGCGTTTTAGAGTGTTCACCCTGTTCGAGTTGGCTGGGTTCAAGCGGTATCGGATGCTTTTTAGGATAGACAGGTAGGGTAAAAACCCGTTCATGACCGACTTGTCTACTACCCTCGAGGGCCAAAAACCCCACTCGAGATGGCCCCCAATCCACCACGCCTCCCTCGAGATTGAATACGGTCAAACGCACCGCCTGTTCACGGTTGAGTACATCCAGCACAACCCTTACCTCGAGCGGGGGTTCTTGCAAACCCAAACGTATTTGATCGGCGAGATGAGTGGCACTGGCTCGCAAGTGGTCATCCAGACCCAAGTACAGGGTATTTCGCAGGCTGATATAGCCTCCCAACCCCGCCAGTAGCAAAATAACCCACAGCAAAGTGCCATAAATCAGGGTCAACCTCCAGCGCAAGGTCATCATGGTGTATCCACCACACCCAAACGGTAGCCGTGACCGCGTACCGTCACAATCACCCCTTCCCCCAATTTACGGCGCAGATTGCCCACATACACATCCACCACGCGGCTATCCACCGCCGCTTGCCCCGACCACACTCGAGCGATCAGTTCTTCGCGGGAATAGGCCCGTGAGGAGTGCAGCGCAAAGCCCTCAAGCAAATCAAACTCTCGAGGGGTCAGGGAAATGGGATGGCCTAGCGCATCCATCAAATGCCTTGCCAACAAATCTAGACAAAAACCACCTGGCAGCGGCAAAGTGTTGCGGGTTTGTCCTGCCGAGCGTCTGACCAATGCCGAAAGCCGCGCATACAATTCTCGAAAATCAAAAGGTTTACCCAAATAATCGTCGCCACCCACATCCAAGCCCCGCAAACGAGAATCCATATCCGCTCGAGCGGTCAAAAATAAAATGGGCGTATTTACTCCAGAATCCCGTAGCGCTCGAGCCATTTCAAAGCCCGCATCTTGGCTTTCAGCCAACATCACATCCAAAATAATGGCATCAAATTCCTCCGCTCGAGCTAGATTGAGACCCTCCCTAGCCAATCCAGTCCCCTCGAGGATATGGCCTGCCTCACGCAGACCTTGGGCAATGAGTTCACGGAGGCGGGGGTCATCTTCGATCAGCAACAGGCGCATAGAGAGCATTGTACGCACGTTTGGTAACGGTTGTGTAAAAACATAGTGGGCTTTTTAATCCGATATATAATTCGGCGCTCGAGCGAATGAAACCTCGGGTATTTACCGCTTATAAATATTATTATTATTTGTTTGTATTTATCAAAAATAGTATTTAATCGTGAGATCATATTTACAATTATTGCTCATCTCAATATTATTTAAATTTGGTAATTAAATTTGGTAATTGAATTTGGTAATTGAATTTGGTAATTCGATTGGGTTTTAAATGCCTTTACAGATTAGACAATCGTCCCCCGCTCGAGGTGGTAACATCACAGCATGACGCACAGCATGGCTCGAGATCTGGCTTTTGCACAAGATTCCCTTGAAAAAGCAAGCCGTGGGGAACGGCTGAATACTGCCGAGATTGTTTCGCTGTACCACTTGCCCCTAACCGATGTGGCAACGGTGGCCCATGCCCTGCGGCTCGAGCGCTGTGAAGCCAATACCGTGACTTTTTTAATTGACCGCAACATTAACTACACCAATATTTGCAATGTGGGATGTAATTTTTGCGCCTTTTACCGCACCGAGCGGCAAAAAGATGCCTACACTCTGGATTACCAACAGATCTCCCACAAAATCCGCGAACTCGAGGCGGTGGGTGGAACCCGCATTTTGATGCAGGGCGGGGTCAATCCCAAATTACCGCTGGAGTATTACACCGAGCTTTTGCGCCATATCAAAAACCACCATCCCAGCATCCGCATCGAAGCCTTTAGCCCCGAGGAAATTTTGGGGTTCGAGAAGTTTTTTGATAAATCCGCTGATGAAATTTTGGATCTGCTGATTGAAGCAGGGCTGGACGGCCTGCCAGGAGCGGGCGGGGAAATCCTCGAGGACGATGTGCGGGAAAAAGCTGCGCCCGCCCGAATTCGCACCTTCGATTGGTTCCGTATTTTGGATCTGGCCCAGCGCAAAGGGTTATACACCATTGCCACGATGGTGATTGGTTTTGGCGAATCCCTCGAGCAACGCGCCCACCATTTCGAGCTGATCCGTGAGCAGCAAGACAAAGCCCTCGAGCGAGGCGAGCGGGGTTTTGCGGGCTTTGCGATGTGGACGCTACAAACAGAAAACACCCGTCTGGCAGGCAAAGCACCAGGAGCTACCGCCTATGAGTACCTGCAAAACCTTGCCATCTCGAGGATTGCCCTGGACAACATCCGCAACATCCAAGCCTCGTGGCCTGCCCAGGGCTTTAAAGTAGCGCAAGCGGCGCTTTTTTATGGAGCCAACGATTTGGGTTCCACCATGCTCGAGGAGAATGTGGTTTCGGCAGCGGGCAAGCACGACAGGCACCGTGCCACCGTGCGCGAATTGGTGCGCCTGATCGACGACGCGGGCTACACCCCCGCCCAGCGCAACAGTTGGTTTGAAGTGATCCGCTATCCCAATGTTGCCGAAGCCTTGGCAGTGGTGGCGGGAACGGCTTAACCTCGAGCCAAACTGTTAGAATTGAAATATGGATACAAAAACTTGGCGAATACTCGAGGAGACCGAATCCTTAGAAGTCTGGAAAAGATTCGCTCGAGTGTTCGAG
>JANYFS010000029.1 GCA_025359705.1 Deinococcales bacterium
AGTGGCTGGTTCCGCTTTGCAGCGCCTTACCATCGCGCATCATCCCCTCGATGCTGAAGGTGTCCACCGCTCCCGCAAAGCGCTCCGAGGGGGTTTTTTGCCCACAAATGACCGGCAGAGCCAAGACATCGCGGCAAAAAACGTTGTAGATCTCGAGCATTTGCATGGTTTCCGCTCGAGCCTGTGCTTCGTTTTCGTGGGCGGTGTGGCCCTCGTGCCAGTAGAATTCGGCGGTACGCAAAAACAGCTTGGTCTTCAGCTCGGCGCGGAATACGCTGCCCCATTGGTAGTGTAAAAAGGGTAAATCGCGGTAGCTGTTCAACCAACCCGACCACATATGCCCGATGATGGTCTCGGAGGTGGGCCGCAATACATACGGCTCGGCAAGCTTTTCATTGCCAATTTGCCCCACCGTAAACAATTCAGGGCCAAAACCCTCCACATGCTCGGCTTCTTTCTGCAAAAAGTTCATGGGAATCAGGGTAGGAAACAGCAAACCCTCGTGGCCCGTTTCTTTAAACTTGTCGTCCAGCCAGCGCACAATTGCGTCCCAGATAGCGTAACCGTAGGGTTTGACCACCATACAGCCTCCCACGGGGCTATAGTCGGCAAGGTCGGCCTTGATCACTACTTCGTTGTACCAGTCGTTGAAATCCACACTCTGGGGTGTTACCCCGAATTGCTTACCTTTATCGTTTGCTTGAGTCATGGGGGTTAGTCTAGCAAACCTCGAGCGCAAATCCTTCAGCAGAGGGATATACCCTTCTTTAGCCCTATTTTGGGCTAATTTCTGGGCAATACATTTCCTAGCCTGTCCCATTGGGATTAGACCGTGGGTACTCATCTTGACTTGCTCAGATGAATCCTTAAAGATGTAGCGTACATGAAACTACCACACCTACCTTCTCGCCGAGAATTTCTAAACTTTTCCGCAGTGTCCCTGATGGGCGCATTGATCAGTGGTAAAACCCTCGCTCAAGCAAACGATCCTTCTGGGAATGGTGTCACCGAGTCCGTTATCGGGCAAAAAACACCGAATCAAGCCTTGAAGTCTTTGCTCGAGGGGAACAAGCGTTACACTCGAGGGCGTTTATTGCACCCCCGACAGTCGCTTAAGCGCCTAAGTGAAGTTGCCAAAGGTCAACACCCTTTTGCCATCATCTTGGGTTGTGCCGACTCTCGAGTTGCCCCAGAGGTGCTGTTCGATCAGGGTTTAGGGGATCTTTTTGTGGTGCGGGTGGCGGGAAATATTGCCAGCGACGATGCGGTGGGCAGTATCGAATTTGCCGTCGAAGAATTTAAAACCTCTTTGATTGTGGTACTGGGCCACGAACGGTGTGGTGCGGTTAAAGCAACCTTGGATGCATTGGGTAAAGAAGGTAAAATTCCAGGTCATATCGGCAGTTTGGTCGATGCCATTCGGCCTGTGGCAGAAGAACTTAAAAACAGTTCTGGGGATGTGCTAGATAATGTAGTGACGGGTAATGTCAAATATGTGGTTCAGCAATTGATGAAGTCTGAGATTTTAAATGAGCATCTGAAAAACGGTTTACTCAAGGTGGTTGGCGCACGTTATGATTTGGATGATGGGAATGTTTCGCTGCTAACCTAATATTATCCTGCGCCAATATATCCTGCGCCAATATATACTGTGCCAATGCGTTTCCCTAGCCTAACCATTAACCCACAGCTCGAGTCGGCCCTTTTGTCGGGCCACCCTTGGATCTACCGCGACCACCTGCCCAAGCACGATTTGCAAGGCGGTGAGTGGGTCGAAGTGATCGCGGGTAAGGCTCGAGCTTATGGCCTATACGACGAGCGCAGCCCGATTGCCATTCGCGTTTTTGGAACCACCGAACCCGACAAAGGTATGATCGCCAACCGTGTACAAAGCGCCCTCGAGCTGCGGGCGGCGCTTTTTGATGCCAATACCAATGCCTACCGTCTGATTTCGGGCGAAGGCGATTATTTGCCAGGCATCACCGTCGACAAGTACCGCCAGTTTTTGGTGGTGCAAACCTACGCCGATTCGGTGGAACTGTTGGTTCCCGATGTGGTCAAAACCCTCGCCTCGAGCCTGCGACCCAAAGGGATTGTGCAGCGCATTGACGGGGTACTGACCTCGCTGTGGGGCGAGTTGCCCCCGCCCGAAATCACTGTCCTCGAGAATGGGTTAAAGCTGATCGCCAATCTGTATGAGGGCCAAAAAACCGGACTCTTTCTGGATCACCGCGACAACCGCGCCCTGATCTCGAGGTTTTCTAATCACAAAACGGTACTGAATTTGTTCAGCTACAGCGGTGCTTTTTCGCTTTATGCCGCTCGCGGTGGGGCAACCAGCGTTGCCAGCGTGGACATCGCCCCAGCAGCCATCGAGGATGCCAAGCGCAACTTCGAGCAAAACGGCTTCGACCCCGAGCAGCACGAATTTTTAGCCAAAGATTGTTTCGCTTTGCTCGAGGCTTATGCCAAAGAAGGTCGCCAATTCGATTTGGTGATCCTCGATCCACCCAGCTTGGCCCGTTCCAAAGACAACCGTTTTGCCGCCGCTCGAGCCTACAAAAAGCTCAATACCTTGGCCCTGCGCTGTGTCCGACTTGGGGGTTTGCTGGCAACCGCAAGCTGCACTTCTCAAATCTCCCCCGAAGCCTTCAAAGGGATTTTGAGCGAATCCGCCCTCGAGTGCAAAAGGCATTTGCAAATCTTGCAAGAAAACGGACACGCCCCAGATCATCCTGTGTCCTTTACCGAAGGGCGTTATTTGAAATTTGTATTGGCAAGGGCTTGGGACTGAAAAGATTGAGGGCAAGAGAGCGAG
>JANYFS010000036.1 GCA_025359705.1 Deinococcales bacterium
GTACGAAATTGCCCCAAATTGGCAACATCCTACCCTCCAGCAAAGCGCTACCGAGTTACTGGCCTTGGTGGATCTGAGCGGGATCACACGGGTAGGCGTGTTGTAAGGTCAAGGCAGATGGGAAAAGCTAAAAAGCCTCGAGTCAAACACTCTTTTTCTAAACTTGTCATTCCTATAACCGCGCACATAATCGCGCACATAACCGCTTGATATCTTGCCCTTAATCCTTCCCATAAACAATTCCTAAACCTTCTCAAGCTCGAGCCTTATATACTTGAGTTAGGTGTACGTTTAGGTCGCTCGAGTTGGGTATATTGAGTGCAGAGGATATTGATGACACGTTTTGACGGAAAATATGAACTTTTAAATCCCATTCTCGAGGGTTCGGGAGTGGATTTTACGCTGTCCGAGGCCCAAGACCAAAATGGTATGGCGGTTTTGGTGGTGGTGATGAATGTACAAACTGCCGAGCAGCGCAACCTTTTTCACAAATACCGCGCAGCGCTCAAGTCGGTGGTTTCGCCATTTCTGATCGATGTGGTGGCCCGCCCAGGAGCCTATTACAGCGTTTGGAAACCCAGCAAGGGAACTTTGCTCGAGGAGTACATTGCCAGTCCGCGCAAAGGTGAAGCCACCAACGCGGCGGTGCGTGATCTGGCCTCGAGGCTCGAGCTGGCGGGTTTTGCTTTACCCGAGGCCCAAATCTGTGTGGAGGCGGGGATTCCTCAGTTGTCGCGGCTGTTGCCCCTCGAGCGCGGCAGTGAAGAAATCCTCGAGCTAAATCAACCGATTTTGGCAGCCCTCGAGCAAGGTAGTGTGGGCCGCATCATCCCCAAAGCTAACCCACTGGTGGCAGGCAAAAGGCCGATGGGCTGGGGCTTGCGCTTGGCATTGGGCGTGTTTCCTGGGGTGCTATTTTTGGGCGGGGCCAGCTATATGTTTTATCAGGCCATCGATTACCATTTTAATCCTAAAATTCTCAGTGTGCCTGGGGTGTTGGGCCTCGAGGGGAAAGCGGCGGCCTACAAACTGCGCGATGCGGGCTTCCGCGTCACTCTGATCAACGGAGAGGAAACCAACAAAAAAGTCGGCAGTGTGATCGACCAAGACCCCGCTCCAGACAGTACTTTGCACGCAGACCGTTTGGTGCGGGTGACGGTCAACCATCCCCCCCCCCTGACTGTTCCCAAAGTCAGTGAACTCAGCCTTGAGGCTGCTAAAACCATTCTCAAAGAAGCAGGGTTGCAGGTGGGCCAAATCAGTTATTCCTATACCGGTGCATTGCGTTTGCCTAAAGGTGAAGTGGTGGGCCAGTATCCCCAAGATGGAACCCAAGTTGCCAGAGGAAGTAGAGTGCAAATCTTGGTCAGCACGGGGGTGCTGCCACGCATGACGTGGCTGCCCGATCTGAAGGGTGAAAGTTTTGAAGAAGCCAAAGCTCAAATTAAAATGGCAGGCTTGGTTTTGGTTGCAGCTAACCCAGTGGATTCGGATCAGCTCGAGGGCAGTGTGGTCACGCAAAAACCCGCCGCCTTTGAAAAAATCCGAGTGGGTGAAGCGGTACGCCTCGAGATCGCAAGGGTAGGCAGAGGAAGCCCACCGATCAACAGCAAAAATGCACTACCGCTTACCCAAATTGTCAAACCTAAGCCCCCACCGTCAGCCGTGGTTGATCCTGTGGTTACAGATCCGAATCCCAGCACCGATCCCAGCACCAATCCCAGCACCAATCCCAGCACCGATCCCAGCACCAATCCTAAAACCGATCCCAGCACCAATCCTAAAACCGATCCACCTAAAACCGATCCCAGCACCAATCCCAAAACCGATCCACCCAAAACTGATCCCAGCACTAATCCCAAAACCGATCCCAGCACCAATCCCAAAACCGATCCGCCCAAAACTGATCCCAGCAAAACTGATCCACCCAAAACGGGAACTTCCACTCCGCCTTCGGGTACAGAAACGGTTCCTGGCCCTGGGGTTCCCGATACTTTGCCGGGAACTACAGGAACTTCGAGTACCTCGGCATTGCGTACCATCAACTTTATGTATACCTTCCCAGCGGATTTGCCCACTGGCACGGCAGAGCTGAAGGTCAAAGATCAAAGTGGCGAGCAATCTTTGCTAACCCAAAATGATGCGGCGGGGATGTCGGTACAGGTCGAAGTCAAAGTGACGGGCAACGCGACCTTCACGGTGCTGGTCAATGGTGCTTCTTATACAGCGTTCAGCAGATAAACTCCAAAGATAAATACTAATGCTCGAGGAAACCCGTAAATTGCTCCTGTTAATTTTTATCGCCCCGCTTTTGGGGGTGCTGCTTAGTCTGTACTTGCCCCGCCCTTGGAAAGTAGCAAAGCTCGAGTGGAGTTATGTGCTGCTGGATATTGTGTTGATTGGCTTGGCCTTGTGCTGTGTGTATTTGAGCCTGTTTGCCTCAAGCAATTTTGTAAATCTACTAATAGGCTGGAAGATTATTGTGCTTTTGACAGTGGCCTCGAGCTTCTTTTTTGCTTTGGCAGTGCTGCTGCACCACCTGCGAAAATCTTTGAACATGCTCTCGAGGCTGTGTTTTTATCTGGCCTCTTTTGCGGTTTCGCTGGCGACATTGGCTTGGGGATTGCAAAGGCTCTAACCTTAAAAAACTACAATCAAAAGCATGTTTTCCCCAGCACTTTATCTCGACTACGCCGCTACCACTCCGATCAGTGAAGCCGCCCTAAATGCCTATAACCAAGTGGCCCAACTGCCAGGCAATGCCTCGAGCGTACACCGCGCAGGGCAACAGGCGCGGGACTGGCTCGAGCGGGGGCGTGCAGGCGTTGCCGAAGCGTTAAAGGTTAATCCCCTCGAGGTGATTTTTAATTCGGGCGGAACCGAGGGGGACAACCATGTGTTGTTGGGCTTGGCTTTGTCTCGCTCGAGCGGACACCTGATCACCAGTTCCACCGAACACAGCGCCATTTTGAACACCTGTGCATGGCTCGAGGGGCGGGGCTTTGTGGTTACGTACTTGCAGCCCGACTCACTTGGGCGGATTTCTCCAGAACAGCTCGAGCGGGAAATGCGCCCAGACACCTTTTTGGTCAGCATCATGCACGCCAACAATGAAATAGGCACGGTGCAAGATCTGGCAGCCTTGGCGAAGGTGGCCCATACAGGCGGCGCACTTTTTCACAGCGATATGGTGCAAAGTTTGGGAATTTTTCCCCTCGAGCTAGCCGCTTGGGGCATCGACTTTGCCAGCTTTGCCGCCCACAAATTTTACGGCCCCAAAGGGGTGGGTTTTGTGTATATGCGGCGTGGTTTGGATCTGCCACCCGTGATGTTGGGGGGCGGTCAGGAAAAAGGTTTGCGCGGTGGAACCCACAATGTGCCTGGGGTCTACGCCACAGGGATTGCCGCGCAGGAAGCTGTCCAAAACCAAGCCGCCGAATATCAGCGCCTGCGCGAGCTGCAAAACTTTTTTACCCTCGAGGCGGGAAAATTGCCCCAGATCCGTTTCAACCACGACTCGCACGGCAGCCCCAAAGTGGTCAACCTGACTGCGCTAGGAACCGACGGCGAAGCCCTGCTGATGAATCTGGACCTCGAGGGGGTGGCAGCCAGTTCGGGCAGTGCGTGCAGCGCAGGAACCTTTTTGCCCAGCCATGTTTTGCTGGCTTTGGGCATGACCGAACGTGAGGCCCGCTCGAGCCTGCGCTTCAGTTTTGGTCACGGTCTGGAAATTGTTCACCTCGAGCAAGCGGTGCAGGGTTTGGCGCGGGCCATAGAACGCTCGAGGGTGTGAAGAATTCTATATTTAGAACAATTTTCCGTGATTCGTTGTCCGTTTAGAGTATGGTCATAAATACAGTATTTTTCTTGAGATCAAAGAAAACATAATCAGGTAGGGGAGGGTTTTAAACCTTCCCTGTCCCGCTATTGCTAAAGTTGAAACCAATAGGGTAGGATATGCTGTATTCTTATCCCAAAGATTTAACAACCATCACAAGGAGAACAATGAACAACCTCGAGCCTATTTTGCTGAAGATTTTTGTCGATACAAAACCCAACATGCCCGAAGATGAAGTGGAACACTTGCTCAATCCACTTTATGCAGAATTGGGATACGAACAAACAGGGCGGGACATTCGGCGTAAAAAAAGAGGTCGTTCAGGTATTCCCGATGTGCTTTTGCTAAATAGTGATGACAGTATTCAAGTGGTTGTAGAAGTCAAACGTCCAAGTGAAATTTTAACCGAACATGAAAATCAAGTAAAACGGTATATGACCGAGTTGAAAGCACCTTACGGGATTTTGACGAACGGAACAGGCTTTCGCTTTTACAAACGCGATAATTTATCTATTGATTGCATTTTGGCGCAAAGTACAAATACACTGGCCTCGAGCGCGAATGTTTTTGAACCATTGCAAAAGAAAACACTCGAGCTAACGGACTATCAAACCGTCAAATCAAGTATTCAAGGCATAGACACGCTGACCTTGCACCATGTTGGAGAGCTGGCAAGCGATGAATTTTTGCATATTTTCAGTCTCGAGGCAGGAAGTCCTTTTACCGAGTTGGTTTCGACTACACTCGAGCTACTAAATTTACTCAAAGAGCAAAGCGGGTTTGTCAGTGGCTCCTATGAGTTTTGGAGCAAGATTTATGCTCGCAAACTTGAAGCAAGCGACGCTCCCACATTATGGAAAAATTCAGGAATTGTCTTTCTCAACACCGAGGAAGGGCTAAAACGTTTTTCTTTTGCCCTCGAAACTGCATACACCCTAATTGCCCGTTTAATGTTGGCTAAAGCCATCGAAGATCATGATCCGCAAGGAAAAATTGTCGAAAATGATGATCATTTGGGCAAGCGACTATTAACTCAACTCGAGGCGCGTAAATCTGGAAGGCGAGGTCAATATAAATTGCCCCCCACGGCCTACCTAGAGGGCATTGAATCGTTATTCAACACGTATGCTTTAAACCTTTTTACTAGTATTTATGCCACCGACATCTTTGATTGGTGGCGAGATTATACACTTCAGCCCGATTCTCCTGCTATAGAGGGGTTTTCTCGAGCGGTAGGGCGCACTTTATTAGCACTATTGCGCTTCAACTTTTCGGAATTGCAAGGAGATTTGTTGGGCGAGCTGTACCAACATTATTTTGACCCCGAAACCCGCAAAGCCCTGGGTGAATTTTATACCCCGCCCGCCGTGGTGGAATTTATTCTGGACGAAGTAGGTTACACAGGAAGCAGAGCCATGCGCCTACTTGATCCTGCTACGGGAAGTGGCACATTTATTGTGCAAGCGCTGAGGCGTTATCTTAAAGCAAATGCCGCCGCCGATCCCGTACAAACGCTCGAGGGAATTACCCAAGAATACCGTTTGGTCGCTTTTGATGTGAATCCTTTTGCAGTTTTGATGGCTCAAATTAACTTCGCCGCCGAGCTGATTCCATTGTACGGAAAAGCGATAGAAAAGAATCCTGAATTTATCTTGCGGCGTTTGCCAATTGTGAGAACGGATAGTCTGCGGCAAGAACCCATTGAGGGTACAGAATTGGTGCAAGGGCGACGAACACAAACCACCCAAGGTATTTTAGGGTTTGAAGTCGGGGAAACTACCATTCGACCACATATAGACCTTCCCGTAAAGCTATCAAACGGTGAATTTAAACGAATTACTATCGAATTTCCAAGACTCGAGTATGCCAAAGAAAAACAATGGGTAAATAATGAAGCTGAGTGGTTGGGCGTTTTACAAGTCATATTTGCATCAGTGGAACGTTTGAGCCAAGCCTATGATAAAGGCCATTCACTCGAGTTAAATCTTGCCTTGCGCTCTGAACTTAACCGTATCACCAAAAATCCAGACGTTTTGTTGACTGCCTTAACTCCATACGCGGAAAAATTATGGACAATTTTGAAAGACCTTAAAGATGAACATGGAGATGGGCGTTTTCTTAAAACGCTCGAAGATTTGGCTTTAGGTATGGTACTTAAGCATTATTTGAGCTATGACTATGTAGTGGGGAATCCACCTTATGTAAGGGTGCAAAATTTACCCGACGAATCCACATCCGATTGGAAAACAAGTTATAATTGGGCAGAAGGTAACTACGATATTTATATGCCCTTTATCGAACGGGCGCTTAAAACATCCAAGCCTTGGCTGAAACCAGAAGGACGGTTAGGATACATCATTCCAAATCGTTTTTTGAGTGCAAATTATGGAGCTACGCTACGGCAGGAGCTGCCCAGCGTAGCAAGGGTTATATCTATTACTGATTTTACTGCTGTCACCTTTCAGCCCGAACACGATACCTCGGGAAGTCGCCTATTTCGGGAGGCAATGGTCTACCCTGCCATTTTAATTGCCGAAAAAGTAAATCAAAGCAGCTCGGAACCCATCACAATCACTCGCTTTTATCCCAAAAAATTTGTCCTCGAGCCAGAAGCCGCCCTTGCTGCGGTAAAATCGGCCTATATTACACTCAGAGCGGGGAAAAATCCTCAATCACTCGAGTATGCCCAAATATTTAACGAAACCCATACAAATCTTAAATCGAGTGGTTGGAATTTAATGCCTACCGCCGAACGTCACGTATTTGATAAGCTCGAGCAAATTGGAAGCCAAGTTGATCCTGTATTGGAAGAGACAGACCCGTTGATGTGTGTACGGCGTTTACAAAACTATACCTCTACTCAAAGTGGGGGTTTTGCGGGTATTCAAACCAGTGCAGACGAAATAATGGTATTTAAGCAGCTCGAGGAAGATACCGAACAGGGTTTATTACGCGTGCAGGCCAAAGGTGGAGGTGATCCATTTTGGGTCGAGAAGGCGGCTCTACGCAAATTCCTTTTTGGAAAAGATGTCGCCCGTTGGGGAGTACAGTGGGATGGATGGTGGGTTATTTTCCCCTACTTTAAACATTTGGGTCATTATTTATTTATCCCCTCGAGCGATTATCAAGAATGGGAACGTGTAAGTATACGTGGGAAAAATGAAACTATTTTTGCCCCGTTTAGAAATCACCCAGATCATACTCCGCTCATAGATACACTATATCCAAAACTTTGGACTTACCTCAAGAGCAAAGAGATTGACCTGCGAAAGCGTGAAAATGGACGCTATAAACGAGAGCAAAACGATGAATATAGATGGTATGATTTGGCACGTCCCCAAAGTCTTATTCAATCTTCTGGCGTTAAACTTGTGGGCCAACTTTTATCGAAGCGTATTCAGTTTGCCTTAGAAAGTGAAGGTGAATACTATTTCCAAGCAGGAGGCAAAGGCGGTGGCGTTTATGGAATTGCACTTGACAACACCAAGCGCTATATGCTGTTTAGTGCTATTCTAAATTCCAATGTTGCAGATTTCCATATCAGGCATATTAGCAGCGTGTATTCTGGTGGCTATTACTCTTATGCCGATGTATTCATAAAAGATTTACCCATTCCCTCCGTTACCCTCGAGCAAGAAACCATCCTCTCGAGCCTTGCAGAACAACTAAGTATCAATGCGCGAGAAAATTACCGACTCGAGCAGTGCCTTAAGCAGTTTCCAGATTCTTATACCACAGAACTGCGTATGGCAGGGAATATGCCAGATTTGGATACGCTCGAGCGAATAGCTCCATTGTCGGGGAATCTTTCCCAAAAGCTCGATTATAGCAAAGCTGAACTCAAAAATACTTTGACGGGTGAAATAAAACTCACAATTGGAAGGGCCAGCTTGCACGTTGGTGGTGAAACTTTGGCAGATTTGGTTTTCAAAACCCTTGAGGGTCAAAAAACCATTGCACGCCAAATTTTCCTAGACTTAAAGTTCCCCACTCGAGCGCGTGACCAACAAAAATACCTCGATATCTATAAACAATGGGAAACAGAAATTGTTCACCTCGAGCTTGAAGCAAAAGCACTACAAGCAGAATTGGAACTGAAAGTGTATGAAGTATTCCAGCTCAATCAAGAAGATATTGAGGTGATTCAAAATTTTCTTGAACATTTCTGAGTTTTTCTAAAATAGAAAAACTCTCTTAAAAAAGAGGGCTTTTCTATAAATTTAGTTCGAGCATTACTTCCAAATATCAATTTGTGCATACTTTGCATTTGATTCAATAAATTCATGGCAAGGTGGAATTTCGGTTCCCATCAATTTCCCAAATCCTTCGAGCGCCCCACTTCACTCCCCAAATGTGCCTCTTCGCGCCTTCCACAAATCCCCGCCGTGTTAGCCTCGAGGTCATGACTACTTCACCCACACCTTCCAAACTGACCATCAAA
The DNA here is from genome assembly GCA_025359705.1 of Deinococcales bacterium. Classification (GTDB taxonomy): domain Bacteria; phylum Deinococcota; class Deinococci; order Deinococcales; family Deinococcaceae; genus JACMOA01. Next base: position 8,280 of record JANYFS010000036.1, read on the forward strand.
ACCGCCTTCATCACGGGGGGCAGTAAAGGCATTGGCTTTTTCACTGCCAAAGCCCTGATCGAACGGGGGGTCAATGTGACCCTGACCGCCCGCAACGCCGCCGAAGTGGAAGCCGCCGCCGCCGAACTGAACGCCTTGGGCCACGGAACCGCGCTGGGCTTGGCAGTGGATGTGCGTGATTACGCCGCGCTCGAGGGGGCAATCACCCAAACCGTGGATACGTTTGGAGGCTTGGACTTTTTGTTTGCCAATGCAGGGGTGGGCATTTTTAAACCCGTGCATGAACTTTCGCTCGAGGATTGGGCCGCTGTGATCGATACCAACCTGACAGGTGTGTTTTACTCGGTCAAGGCTGCCGTTCCGCACCTCGAGCGCTCGAGCGGCTACATCATCACCCTCTCGAGCTTGGCGGGTAAGAATCCCTTTGCTTTGGCTTCGGCCTACAACGCTTCCAAATTTGGTCTGAATGGCTTTTCCGAAGCGATCATGCTGGATCTGCGCCCCAAAGGAATCCGAGTCAGCACCATCATGCCTGGCTCAGTGTCCACCCATTTTGCAGGCCATACCCCATCTGAAAGCGACGCTTGGAAAATTCAATCCGAAGATATCGCCCAAATAGTGATCGACCTGCTCGAGATGAACCCCCGTACTTTGCCCTCTAGGGTGGAAGTGCGGCCCAGTCAGCCTAAAAAGGGTTGAAGTTTATTTCAGTAGATTGACTTGCGAGCCGTCGCCCGTGGTAATGCGAACCGTTCCACGGGTTGGCACAAAGTAGGTGTAAACCGTGGTTGCAGCGCCGCTCGAGGTGGTGATGTCCGAACGGATTACAAAGGCATTAAAGCGGCCCGCTTCATTTTCCACAGGCTCCTGACCGACTACCCTGCCGATGTATTGCAGGGTGTTTTTCTTTTCTTTGTCGGTGGCTCCTGCACTTTGCCATTGCAAACCCGCTGTCAGCGGGGCAGGGGGGTAAATCATGATGCGGGGTTCGTACCAGGTGATTTTGCCTGCCACCTTGGAGCCGCGCAAAAATACCCCATCTTTGCCATACTCGAGGTAATCGAGCTGCACGATTTGCCCGCCCACATTGTGCATCAAAATCGAAACCTTGACCCCTTTGATGGTGTCGGGTTGAATAAATTTTTGGGTTTCGCCATTGGAAAAACGCCAGGTCAGGCCCAAAGTATTGGGAAAATAGGCTTGGCCTTGGGCCAAAACCGTTCCAGCCAGGCTCGAGAGTAAAGTAACCGCGCTAAAAAGAATGCGTTTGGAGATCATGTTGTCATTCTAACGACTGCATTCTGATGCGTCCGTATTCAAATCCGCTCGAGTTGGCTTGAGGGGATGAAGTTCTAGGTGAATACCCCGCCCCATGCGGGTGACTTTTTATACTCGAGCCATGAAACTTGCCATGATTGGAGTTGGAAAATTGGGTAGTGCCATTCTCGAGGGGGTTCTTGCCAAAGGCATTTTAAGTGCCTCGGACATTGGAATCCTCGAGCATGACCACAAAAGAGCGGCGGCTTTGGTGGCGCAGTTTGGGGTAACTGCCCTTGAGCTGGGGGAAGTTTCGCAGGCCGAACGCGCTCTGATTGCGGTCAAACCTGGGCAATTTGCACAACTGGCCCTCGAGCTGGCCCATCCCAAAATGGGATACATTTCCACGATGGCAGGCATCAGCACCAGCACGCTGGCCCGCAAGCTGGGAACCAACCGGGTGGTACGGGTGATGCCCAATTTGGGCGCACTGGTGGGCAAATCCGCCACCGCCATCACCGCACCCGAAGAAGCCCTCGAGTCGGGTGATTACGACTTTGGCAAGTTGCTTTTTGCGGGCGTGGGCGATGTCTACGATCTGCCCGAGCATTTGTTCAACGTATTTACGGGGCTGAGCGGTTCTGGCCCTGCCTACGCTGCGGTTTTTGCCGAAGCCCTAGCCGATGGTGGGGTTCGCATGGGCCTGCCTCGAGATTTAGCCCTCGAGCTAGCAGCCAAAACCCTGATCACCACAGGCGAATTGCTACTCACCCGCCCCAACCCCGCCACCCTAAAAGATGAAGTCTCGAGTCCTGGCGGAACTACCATTGCGGGTTTAACCGAAATGGAGCGCTATACCTTTAGAATTGCCCTAATTGAAGCAGTCAGCGCAGCAACGAGACGTGGTGAGGAACTGGGTAAAGATTGAGAGTAAGAGAGTAAGAGAGTAAGAGAGTAAGAGAGTAAGAGAAGCTTAATATATAACATTCCCCTCGAGATAAGAGATACGGCATTTTCTCGAGACCATAGAAAAAGAAATCAAGTAGGTAATTATGCGAAGCACGCGGGTTTTAAACCTGTCCAGTACGCAAAATATAAGACTAAGACTAACCTGAGTTCGGGATAAGCGCTGGTTTTCAGTTGCCCAAAATTTTTGATCTTTTTTTAGCAATGC
>JANYFS010000062.1 GCA_025359705.1 Deinococcales bacterium
CTGCGCTTGCGCGACCATATCCGCCGTGTACTCATCGTGCGTGACCGTCCCGAATGGAAGACCAAAAAGGCTTAATCCTCGAGTTTAGAGGCTTAAACTGAGCATGTCTGACTCATCGCTCGAGCAAATCCAAAGCGAATACCCCCGACTCTTAGCAGCAATAAAAGGAAGTTAATCATGGCTCGAGGAATGAACCACATCTATCTGGTCGGCACCATTGCCCGCGATCCCGAACCCAAATTTACCCAAACCGGATAGATATGGTTCATTCCTCGAGCCATGATTCAAATCCGCTCAGTTTAAGCCTCTAAACTCGAGGATTAAGCCTTTTTGGTCTTCCATTCGGGACGGTCACGCACGATGAGTACACGGCGGATATGGTCGCGCAAGCGCAGTGATCCACCAATGTCTTTCTCGGGGTTTCCACCCATTTGCACACGGTAAAACAGGTAGTAGCCTTCGCGGTCTTTGAGAATCGGGTAGGCCATACGGCGGTTGCCCAGTTCGTCCATACCGACTACTTCACCGCCCGCATTTTTGATGGCGTTGGTGACGTACTCTTTTTCTACAATCACTTGTTCGCTCGAGAGCGAAGGGTTGAGAATCAGGTTAAGGTCGTAAGTTTGCATAATTCACCTCCTTTTGGTGTTGGGTTATGTGGGTGGCATAAAAATAATAGGCTCACAGCCGTTGATTATAGCAAATCTGTTGCAAAGGTGCTAGGGGTAAAAAAGAGGGTAAGCGGGCGAGAAAAAGATTAAAGCCTGCCCTCGAGCGCCTGAAGTGCCGCTTGGCACACCTTTGAGTCTTCATCTCGAGCCAAGTCTTTATATGAAATCTTTGGAAACCAAAATTATTCCCTAGACTTTTCGGTGGTTGCACCCTCAAGTTCAGGATTCAACTCAGGATTCAACTCAGGATTCAATTCACTATTCAGTAAAATATCAGTGGCCTTGCTGGGGTCAAAGCCGCGTTTGCCTGCATAAAAAGCCCGAATATGATCCATATCGGTTGGCACGTCACCCGTGAGCATAAATGGCTCACTAACTCCACCTTCTTTTTTGGAAAAATCCATATAAATCATTACCAAAGGGATTTTTGCCCCCAGACCGATATGGTAAAAACCACTGCGCCAATGGGTTTTTTTGCTGCGGGTTCCTTCGGGAAGCAAACCAATGATCAACTGGGAATGCTGGTCGAAGGCCCGGATAGTTGCGTCCACCACATTGCTATCTTTGTTGCGGTCTATGGATAGGCCGCCCAGTGCGCGAATAATAAAGCCAAAGGGTGGGCGAAATAGGCTTTTTTTAGCCATAAAGGATGCTTTCATGCCGTAAGCTGCTACCAAAAGCAGGTAATACATGATGTCCCAATTGGAGGTGTGTGGGTAGGCAATGATCAGCACTTTAGGAATGTGCGGAGTTGTGCCACGCAGTTTCCAACCCAACACAGAAAGGGCAAAACGAGCGAACCCTCGAGCAAAGCTACTGTTATGGGGTAGCTTTGGGGGGGGTTCTGAAGGGGATTGTAGTGTGGAACTCACGCTTAGATTCTAGTGGATTTAGCAGGCTCGAGCCAAAAAACTCCCAATCTTGGCTCGAGGCTGGACTAGGTACAATATTCAGCTTGGTACAAGTTTTATGAGGGACTGTGTTCGATATTCTCCTCATTCACATGGTGGCTGAAGTATAATAAAATTAATTGTTTAACCAGTCGGTCAAAGAATTAATTATAGCATTGATCGATCACCTTCCAAACGCGTAAAAACTCCTCGAGGACACCATGCCAGAAATCATCCCACCCGCTTCCATCATCGAAGACGCTCGCCCTGCCACCAACCCACGCCTACTCAGCAACCCCGAAAAAGACCGTTTGATCGAGCGCGGCTTTTTGGGCTTGTACCGCTGGTATGTGGCCCGTTCGCAAGAAACCCGCAACTGGAACGCCGATAAGTCGTTTGAGTGGCGCAAAATTCGCACCGACTTTAACCCCGAAGTCACCACCATCCTCGAGGGGTTCTTTGCGGTGGAGCAGTACGCCCCCGACTTTACCAGCAGCATTCTAAACATGGTGCGGCGCAGCCACGGGCGCAGCCACTTTACCTTGCGCTGGGGCAGTGAAGAAGAGCGCCACGCCGACACCTGGGAAAATGCAGTGCTATTTTCGCGGGGCCGCACTGCCAAACAGCTCGAGGAGTACAAATATCTGTTGCGCTCGAGCCAGTGGGAATCTCCTTGGGATAGTGCGCTTTACAATTTGATCTATACCGTGTTTCAAGAGCGGGCCACGCAGCTTAATTATCTGAACTTACGTAAAGTTGCGATGGGTAAAAGTGAAAAGCCACATTTGCAAGGCAACGAAGACCCCGTATTGGCCCATGTTTGCCAAATGATTGCAGTGGACGAAGCAGCCCACTATAACTTTTTCCTCGAGTGCGCCCGTTTGATGTTGTATTACTACCCCGAAGAAACCTTAGAAGCAATTCGGGATGTGATTGTGCATTTCACCATGCCTGCTTACAACTTGGTTCCCGATTGGGATAAATTTTTTGAGGCAGTGTACAAGGGTGGCATTTATGGCCCTCGAGACTTCCAGCGCGATGTGGTGCAAGTGGTCTTCAAAAACTTGGGTATTGCCAGCAGAAAGGCGCTCGAGGAGGGGATTCGCCGCACCCGCTTGGTTCCTACCGAAGCTGGGGTGATTCGTGGAACTGCCATTTGGGACAGCTTTGACTATGGTTTGGTGGAAGGCGATGTGCGCCGCCTGTATGGTCGGGTGCAGGAATATGAAAAAGGCATCGGCTTTGATACGGTTGATCCAATCGAATTTCATAAGAATCCACTGTGGCCCGATGAAACCAACACTGAAAACACTCCCCTCGAGTCGGAGAAGGCGGGGGATTAGATTTTATGTACTGAGTGGGTTTAAAACCTTTCTCTACCCAACTTTTTTTCGATAAACTTGAGAAAGATACCATAACAGAAAAAGAGAGCCAATGGCTCTCTTTTTTAATACCGCCTACCTAACCTATTGGAATTTAAAGCTATTTTTGATGGCATCAAAAACGGGTTTGGCATCGGCGAATTTACCAATTGAAGTGGTGAAAGTAACCGTATAGCCTTTTTCGTTGTAGATGGTTTGCAGTTGATACCATTGCAAACCTTTAGACTTACCTTGATCGCCAGAGTAGGTATAGGCAGCGGCAGGTTGTCCACCTAAAGTGGTTTCTTCGCGCTTGATTTCTTTGAAATTAGAAATCGCTTTGGAGACTTCTTTCAAGGTGCTTTTGGTGATCACTGTCAAATCTTTGGTAGTCAGGGCTTTGACTCCTTTAACTTTAACCACCACCACATTCACATTGCTCGAGAAGATTTTGGCTTTGGTCTCACGGTAAACCATAACCGTACCTTTAATGCCAGGGACACTTTCCCAAGTGCTGGGATAGTTGAGGCTAAAACCTTCGGACTTGCTGGTGAAGGTGGCATCGGCAGCCATTGCCACACTGGTTAGGGCCAAACCTGCGATTAAAACCATATTGCGAATTTTCATAAGTTCTCCTGAACCTGCGAACGTACTCGAGTGGGAAATTTGCTACAGTTTAGCGTACTCAAAATGAGATTACGTACAGTCTTTTTTTGAGACTCGAGCTTGACCAAATCTTCATCTGCAAGAGTTTGCAAGAGTTAAAGGGTTTCAAAACCACTTGCACCCTCCACCCAGCTTTCTTCCCAGCTTTCCCCATTACTCGAGCGTTCCAGCTTCCAGACAGGGAACTGCACCTTGATGGCCTCGATCAAAAAATCACAGCTCTCGAGGGCGGCGCGGCGGTGCGGGCTGCTGACTGCCACAATGATGCTGAGTTCGGCAGGAAGCACTCGTCCTGTGCGGTGGGCTAGGTAAATTGTACCCAAATCCCAACGTAACCGCGCTTCGGTACAGAGTTTTTCAAAAACCTTTTGGCACATCGGAGGGTAGGCTTCGTACTCGAGGTAGGCGATCTCGAGACTTTTGTTGGGGGTTCGCACCGTACCGGTAAAAAAAGCTTGACCGCCCCAAGCGGGTTGCACAATGGCCTGAAAAGCCACCTCGAGCGAAAGGGGTTGCTCGGTAAGCAATAGCTGGTTGGAATTCACCCTAAAACCATCAGAGGGCGCGGATTTTCTCGAGGACATCTTTGGGGTGGAAGGTGTATTCACCCGTGGCATTTTCGGTGAAGGCATCGCGGATGATGCCTTTTTTGTCGATCAAAAAGGTGGCCCGTTTGCTGATGGCACGGTCCTCGAGAGCTACCCCGTAAGCTTTGGCAACCTCGAGTTTCATATCGGAAAGCAGCGGAACCTCGATGCCATAATCGGCAGCCCAAGCACGGTGGCAATGCACACTGTCGCGGTTGATCCCCAGCACTACGGTATCCATCGCTTCAAAATCGTCGCTCGAGCCAGAAAATTCGGGCAGTTGCATCGAGCAAATCGGGCTGAAATCCAGCGGATAAAACACCAGCACCACGTTCTTTTGGTTTTGGTAACTCGAGAGGTGTATGGCTTCGCCCAAATGACTATTCAGGCTAAAATCTGGGGCGGCTTGACCGATCAATTCACTCATAGGGACAAGTATATTCGGCTAGGGTTTGGGGATTGTAAAGCGAGCATGGGTTAAGCTGGTCTAAACTCTTGAATATGCAGGTAAAATCACTCGGCTGGAGAACGGATTTAATGTTGGCGCGTTGGAGTGGCATTCTGACAGACCTTGGAAGCTATTTGGTCATTCAAACTCCCAACAACCCCAGTTACTATTGGGGAAACTTTGTGCTGCAACAGGATGCGCCGTACATGGGCGACCTCGAGGGGTGGCAAAAACAATTTACAGCGGCATTCCCAGAGGCTAAACATGTGCTGTTTGGTTGGGATGCTTCCGAACTGGGCCACATCGAAGAATTTACCACGGCGGGCTTTGTGCTGGATCACTCGAGCGTG
>JANYFS010000063.1 GCA_025359705.1 Deinococcales bacterium
AGTTTGGGATAATTTTTTCATGGTTTTGACCTCGAGGGGAGTTTGTGATTCGTGATTCGTGATTCGTTTTTCGTTGGAAAGATTGGATGGCTCGAGGGGGTTATAGCGCAATTCGAAATGATCAACACAAAAATACCTCGAGTGATCCTTGGTAAATCTTGTCTTACGCGAAAATCCTCATCACGTCTCAAACATGTGTATCCATCTTACTGCTGAGCGCTATATATATCCAGATTTCTTGCACGGGGCGCAACATGTTGCGCCCCTACGAAAGATTAAAGGATCAGAAGATTGCAAAGTCTTTTTCTCGCCCTCTCGTTTTCTCGCCCTCTCACCCTCGAGCAAAAACTTACCCTCTTACCCTCTAATCCTACCAGCCCCGCGTCGCCAAACGCTCTTTCAGCTCGAGGGTATCCAGATTGATCCCCACCATTGGTTCACCCAAATCTTCAGAAACCTCCGCCAAAATATCGGGGTTGTTGTAGTGGGTCACGGCCTTGACGATGGCTCGAGCGCGTTTTTCGGGGTTGTCGCTTTTGAAAATACCACTGCCCACAAATACCCCGTCCAAACCCAGTTGCATCATCAAAGCAGCGTCAGCGGGGGTGGCGATGCCGCCCGCTGCCATGTTGACCACGGGCAATTTGCCGTGCTTATGAATGTACAAAACCAGCTCGTAGGGGGCTTGCAGGTCGCGGGCCACCGTCATCAGTTCCTCAAGGGGTTTGGAGGCAATGGCGCGGATTTCGCCCAAAATGGTGCGGGCATGGCGCACCGCTTCGACCACATTGCCCGTTCCCGCTTCGCCTTTGGTACGGATCATGGCGGCCCCTTCCCCAATGCGGCGCAGCGCTTCGCCCAAGTTCTTGGCTCCGCAAACGTAGGGGACTTTGAAGGCTTGTTTGTCGATGTGAAAGGCTTCATCGGCGGGGGTTAGCACTTCCGATTCGTCGATAAAATCCACGCCCAAGGCTTGCAAAATCTGGGCTTCCACAAAATGCCCAATCCGCACCTTAGCCATCACAGGGATCGAAACCGCTGCCAAAATGCCTTTGATCATCTGGGGGTCGCTCATTCGGGCCACGCCACCGTCGCGGCGAATGTCGGCAGGAACCCGCTCGAGGGCCATCACTGCGGTGGCTCCTGCGGCTTGAGCAATGCGAGCTTGCTCTGGAGAAACGACATCCATGATGACTCCGCCTTTGAACATCTCGGCGAATCCGGTTTTGATTTGAAGGGTTGCGACTTGGTTCTCGAGCGCTTGGTTTTCCATAGTACGCAGCATAGAAAAAAAACTGGCCCCATAAAAGGGCCAGAAATACAATAAATAAGGAATCAGTTTTTGATCCCCCCTCGAGCCTTATGGCAAATACGGCCTGGGATCGACATGCTGCCCATCCACCTGCACTTCAAAATGCAAATGTGGCCCTGTGCAAATGCCGGTGCAGCCCACATAGCCCAGCACATCCCCTCGAGATACGGTGTCGCCTTCGGCTACGGCAGTGCGGCTAAGATGTCCGTAAATCACACGGGTGTTGCCCGAATCCACGAAAACCCCTTTGCCATACATCCCCCAACCACTCGAGCTAACCGTACCGCTCGAGGCAGCATAGACGGGGGTTCCTGCGGGAGCAGCCAAATCGATCCCCGTATGAAAATGATCACCATTGATCGAGAAGTCTCGAGGGCCGTAGCTGTCGGTGAGTCTGAAATCGCGCAGAGGGAAACGCATCCGAGCATTGCCGCCAAAACTGACGTGCCGCACGCTCGAGCCGTTGGCGAGTCGGCGTTGCTGGCGTTGCCAAGCTACAAATTTTTCGTATTTGGCTTGCTGATTGTAGCGAACTTGCATGATGCGGTGCTGCCGATTGATTAAAGCCAAGTATTTTTCATATTTGGCTTGCTTGGCATAACGCGCTGCCAAAATACGTTGACTCTTCGCTTTGATGGCGAGGTACTTTTCATATTTGGCTTGCTGAGCGTAGCGGTAGGCACGAATGCGGTGCTGTTTATTGAGCAAAGCCAAGTATTTTTGATATTTGGCTTGAAGTTGGTATTTTTTTTGGGTGTTCGCTCGAGAGCCACTATTTTTAAAATGATCGCTCGAGGTTGTTTTGCTCGGAATCCTTAAAGTCATACCCAAACGAATATCGTCGGGAGACTCGAGGTTATTTCCTTGTGCAATACGGCTGGCAGGAACACCATAGGTATGTGCCAACTTAGAAAGATTGTCACCCTTCTTGATGGTGATATAGACATCTTTGGCCTGTGTAGTACCCAAAAACAACATGAGTACCAATACGCTGGCAAGCGTGGAAAACCCTTTCAAATTGTATGACCCCCCAACGAAGTTGCTAGACGAATCATAACGGGGCTTCCCTCAGCATCGGGTGAGAAATCGGGACGCTGCTCTCATAGGGGTTTTATAGCGGGTTTTCGGCTGCGGCGCGGTACAGTGCGGCTAAACTCGAGAAGCCGCCCACAAACAGCGAAATCCGCAACTCAAAGATCAATCCTTCGAGGGTATCGATCACCGCTTGAGTACTCAGTAGCGCGGCGGGCAACAAGGGCCGCGCCAAGGCCACCACTCGAGCGCCCAAGCGCAGGGCTTTGGCCATCTCGAGTCCGCTGTACACCCCACCCGAGCCGATCAAGGGCATATCGGGCAGCACTTCACGCACCTCTTGCAAGGCGGTAGCGGTAGGAATTCCCAGATCACACAGCGCGGGGTGCAAAATTTTCCCGTGATGCACCAATTCCTCCACCCGCGCCCACGATGTGCCGCCCGCTCCTGCCACATCCAGCGACGCGAACGGAATGCTCGAGACCTCCCTTGCCACAGCTTTGCCCAAACCATGCCCCACTTCTTTCAAGATAATTGGGCGGGAAACCGAAGTCACTACCTCTTGCATTCGAGCGGTTAAACCCGAAAAAGTGGTGTCTCCGCCGCGCTGCAAGGCTTCTTGCAAGGGGTTCAGATGGAGGGCCAAACCATCGGCCCCCACCAAATCCATCGCCCGCTCGAGGTGATCTGGGCCGTAGCCCTTTAGCAGTTGCACCGCCCCCAAATTGCCAATCAGCAAAATATCTGGAGCAAAAGAACGCACCTGAAAACTTCCTCGAGCCTCGGTGCGCTCAAGCATGACCCGTTGTGAACCCAGCATCATGCCCAGCCCCAAATGCTGCGCGGCCTCCGCCAAATGTTTGTTGATGGTCGCGGCTTTTTCCGCGCCGCCGGTCATGGCTCCAATCAAAATCGGGGCTTGCAGGGTTTTCCCCAAAAAGGTAGTCTCGAGCGAAATCCCCTCGAGGTCACATTCGGGCAGGGCATGGTAAGGCCAGGCCACCTTTTCAAAACCACTGGTCTGCAAAGAAAAAGCCACCTCGGGCCGCAAACACGCCTCGAGGTGCTTTAGTTTTCGTTGGGAAATGTCCAGTTCAGTCATTGGTGTTCAGTATCGATGAGTTATAGCGGCTTGGATAGGGTCGGTTGACTGTTGTTATTCGTTGTTCGTGGTTCGTAGGAACACAAAAACCTCGAGCCACACAATTTTTTTCTTACTCTCTTACACTCTTACACTCCCAATCAAGCGTGGCGAATTTGATTTAAGAACATTTTGGTTCTTTCGTGCTGAGGGTTGTTAAAAAAGCCCTCGGGGGTGTTTTCTTCCACAATATTTCCCTGATCAAAGAACACCACACGGTTCGCCACCGCTTTGGCAAAACCCATCTCGTGGGTCACACATAGCATGGTCATCCCAGACTTGGCTAGGGTTTTCATTACATCCAGCACTTCACCCACCATCTCGGGATCGAGGGCGCTGGTCGGTTCGTCGAAGAGCATCACTTTGGGTTGCATCGCCAAAGCTCGAGCGATTGCCACCCGTTGCTGCTGCCCTCCCGAAAGTTGCGCGGGGAATTTTTGAGCCTGTTCGGAAATTCCCACCCGCTCGAGCAGTTCCATGCCGAGTGCGTTGGCTTTGTCTTTGGGCATTTTGCGAACCTGCATCGGGGCCAAGGTCACGTTTTGCAGCACGGTTAAATGCGGAAACAAATTAAACGACTGAAACACCATGCCCACTTCGCGGCGGATGGCATCCAAATTCGAGCCTTCTTTCAACTCGATGCCGTCCACAATAATGGTTCCCTTTTGATGTGCCTCGAGCCGATTGATGGTACGGATAAAGGTGGATTTACCACTACCAGATGGCCCCACAATTACCAAAACTTCGCCCTTTTGCACAGTCATATTCACCCCACGCAGTGCATGAAATTGCCCAAAGTATTTGTGTACATCCTGCGCGATGATGATTGGATCGGTGCTGTTTGCTTGGGTCATGTGTAGGAACTCCTTTTTTTGAGAAGGTAGGATTTTTTTGAGAGTGAGAAGAAGCCTAGAGGGAAAATATAAATAAGAAGGTCATCTCCTAATCTTTACTGGAAATCTTTAAAAACCACCCTCGAGCGCCTAAATCTGTTACGAATAATAAATAGCCTTGCCCTACCTTTCTTTTGCTTTTGCACCCTCGAGCGAAGCTGCCAACCTCGAGAGGCTGTAGTTGACGATGAAATAGATTACTGCAATAGTCAAGTAAATTTCAAAGGTGGCATTACCCAAACGGTTAGCCACACTACGCCCCGCACCAAATAGCTCGAGAATACTCACAATCGAAGTCAGCGAAGTGTCTTTGAACAAACTGATGAACTGGCCTACCAAGGGCGGGATCATATTTTGGATGGCTTGTGGTAGTACCACCTGGATCATGGCTTGGCTTCCCGACAACCCCAGACTGCGGGAAGCCTCGGTTTGACCTTTGGGAAGCGACTGCAAACCCGCACGCACAATTTCACCAATGTAGGAACTGGTAAAAATCGCAAGTGCCAAAACTACGGCATAAAGTTGGGTTCCTTGCCCTAAAACATAGGGCAAACAAATATAAAACCAAAAAATTACTGCCACAAAGGGAATACTGCGAAAGAGTTCGATCCAAATGGTCGAGGAGATCCGAACTACAGGAATTTCAGAAATTCGCCCAATACCCACCAACATACCGAGCGGTAATGCCAAAACAATGCCCCACAAAGCCAGCATCACGCTCATGGCTAAGCCACCTAAGACTTGATTGTTAATGATGGGCCATAAGATAACCGTACCAATAATCACACCCACAAAGCCCAAAACTAAACCCAATAAACCTTTTTTGGCACGGAATAGATTCCAGCCCACTACCAAACCAATCATCAGAGGAACAAAACCCCACAAACGCCATAAATCTTCGGCGTTGCTTGGCGCACGCAGCTTACCAATCAGGATAAACGTTAAATTGCTTGCTACCGCACTCCAACTGGGCAAACTAAGCAACCAACGTGCAAAAAGATCAACCAACAGCAGCACCAACAAGCCCGCAATCACATTTGACCACAAACGGTAGGTGCGGGGTGCTTTGGCAAGATTTTTCTCGAGGCCATCGGCGCGTTGTTTCCAAGCAATTGCGGTAATTCCTGCGCCCACATGCAAAGAAACCAAAAGTGCCAAGGCAATAATTCTTCCCTCGAGCGGGCCACTTAGAAGTATCGGTAAAGCGACCAGCCAAACAGTGATTGCTGCCAACAGATATTGAATACCCAGAAAAAGAGTTTGAACCGCAAACTGGCCCACTCCAGGAATCACAAAAGAAAGCGCACCTATATTCATTTTCTCACCGCCAAAGCAAAGCGGTTATTAATCAAGGTTAGTATAGCGGTAATCGATAGGCTCATCACTAAATAACCCAGAGTGATTGCCGAGATACTCACAAAACCCTGCCCCGAATAGCTTTGCATTTGAATCCCGTAATAAAAAAGTTCCTGCGCTCCAAGCTGTGATGCTAAAGAGCTATTTTTGGTTAAGTTCAAAAATTGATTTCCCAAAGGTGGAATTACCACCCGTAGGGCTTGCGGTAAAATGATCAGACCCAGCGTTTGAAAGCCACTTAGCCCCAAACTATCTCCCGCTTCAAATTGACCTTTAGGAATACTTTGGATACCTGCCCGAATGGTTTCGGCAATATATGAGCTGGTATAAATTGAAAGAGCTGCCACTACCGCCACGGTTGGCGCACCAAATTGAGTATCTAGGCTGTCTTGTACTACTTTGGGAAGTAAATTAAATACTCCAAAATACCAAAAGAAGATCTGCACCAAAAGCGGAGTATTGCGGAAAAATTCCACATAGGCGGTTGCCACCAAACGCACCACGGTATTGCTCGAGAGCCTCGAGACACCGACTACAATACCCAACAGCAAGGCCAAAATAATACTAACCAGAGCAATCCGAATAGTCAGCCACATGCCCAGTAAAATAGTAGTCAAATTGCTACCACTGGTGATTTGTGAGGGTTGGCCTAAAACACCCCAATCCAAAACAATATTATTGGCTTTAAGACCTTGTGAGATTTGCCAGACCAGCACCCCTACCAAAGCAATCAAGAATGCTCCGAACAGGCTTTGAATTACAGGATTTTTAGGATTAAATGAATTCAAACAGAACCTCCTTCTATAAGAAACCCCCCTTCACCAAACACAGGAAGAGGGGTAAAAGTCGCTCGAGCCGATTTTAAAGATAATTACAGAGATAACCCCATAGATAACCCCAAAGAGCGTTCCTATAAGATATATCGCTATGGATCAATAAAAACTCGAGGGGGTTAGCGACGAACGGGGAACTCGCCAGGAATATTCTGGCTGGTTTTGGGATCGGGGAGGTTGAATTTGGTACCTTTACCAAACCACTTCTTGAAGATGGCTTTGTACTTACCATCAGTTCCCATACGGCTTAGCGACTCGTTGACAAAGTTGCGCCATTTGGAATCGTTTTGTTTGAGCATAATACCGTATGGCTCGCTCGAGAAGTAGTTACCCACCAATTTATAATCACTGGTATCGGGGGCGCTGGCTTTGAGACCCAGCAAAATGGTGCTGTCGGTGGTGACTGCATCGACACGGCCTTGTTGCAGCGCGACAAAAGCGTCGGTGTACTGGGCAAAAGACTGCACAGTGGCTTTGGGCGCGGCAATTTTAATATTGGCTTCGCTGGTGGAGCCTTGGGCGGTTCCTACTTTTTTACCATCCAAATCTTTAATCGACTTGATGGTGCTGCCCGATTTGACCAACAAACGCTGACCATCCAAGAAGTAGACGTTGGAGAAATCTACACTGTCCATGCGGGCAAAAGTAGCAGTTGCGCTGGCGGCTGCCAAATCGACGGCTCCGTTTTGTACAAACTCGATGCGGTTTTTGCTGGTGACTTGCTTCAACTCGAGCTTGATGTCTTTTTTACAAATGGCGATCAGGTCTTTGTGGATTTCTTTAACGATGTCCACATCAAACCCCACGGTTTCGCCGTTTTCATCTACATAACCAAAGGGCGGGCTGTCAAACTTGACACCTGCCACAAATTTGCCTTGGGTGCAAATATCTTCACGCACCGAAGCGGCTTGGGCTAAACTTGCGCTCATTACAAATGCCAGTAGAAGGATGGTTTTGCTCTTCATTTGAACTCCTTGAGGGTGTTGGCTGAAACAAACATACGTTAGTTGTCTTTGGCTCGGTTGTCAATGAAGATATGTACCCTCTTGCCGACCCTAGACCAATCCCGAGCCAATATTGGGGCAATTTGTGGAGATTTTGGAGATTATTTTGAATTTCATGTAGCCCACACCACAAAAATTCCGCAGCTATGTTCTAAGCCCTTACCCTCTAGCGATTCAAAAAATACCGTTCCGAAAAATAAGAATAGCTTTTTCCGCTCGAGCGAAAATTGGCATTTGCCAGTGTTGCATGAGTATAATGATCAACTAAATGGCAAAGGTAAACCATCACCGACGAAACGTATACTTTAGAGTAAACCAAGGGCATTCAGCAGGGTATTCAACAGGATGTTCAACAGGATGTTCAATAGGATATTTAACATGGCCTCGAGGGGAGTAAAGTTCTTGGCTTATCTGGGGGTATTGGTGGGTTTAGGCACAACCGCTTACCAATTAACCCCCCACTCGAGCGGTCAAAACGCGGCAGCCACTCAACTTACCCTCGAGGCAGACCCGCCTGCGGTTCCGAGGGTTGAGGTAACGGGTAGGAGTTTAGTCAATCGTGCAGTAGATCGCACGGTAGGACTACACATTCCCACTCTTCCCAGTCTCAAAGAACCCAGCAACACCCCCACAGGAATTCCGCTCGAGGGGGATAAGGATAAGGCCACCCCTTGCCTGACCGAAAGCCACCAAACTCGGCAATTGACTGCCCCCCCAGCCAGTGCGGGTTTGGGCGGCGATTTGGCGCTATACGTGGCCCGTTTCGACCCCGTTAGCTTGCAGCCGATCAAGGCGCTATCGGTCAACTCGAGCGAACCTTTTCCGCTTGCCAGCACCTACAAGCAAAGCGTTTTATGGAGCTTGCTGGCGGAAATTGACGCGGGAAAAGTCCAGTGGGACGAAAAATTTAAAGTGACCAGTGCCAACCAGAGCTTGGGCGAGTACCCCTATGACAACTCGAGCGTGCGAACTTTGGCGGAGCGGATGATTAAAAGATCGGACAACACCGCCACCGACATCTTGCACAGGCGCATTGGCCTAGATAAACCGCAGCACTTGGCGGACAGCTTGGGGTTATGCAACACCCGTTTGATTTTGCCCACCAAAACCTGGTGGACGGCCCAAGTCGGCATGGACCCCAACTATTTTCCGCACTATGGGCGTTTGTCGGGAGCGGAATATTTTGCCAAAGCCCCTCGAGCCGAGCAGCTTAAAATTGCCCAATCGGTGGATGCCCACGCCCAAAGTCTCGCGCCTTCCCAGTTACAGCACCTGCTAGATCAGTATTTCGAAGGCCCCGATTACAACCCCAAAATCGATTTGCAAACCCAAAACGCCAGTACCGCCCTCGAGCTGGCCCATTTGATGGCTTTTGAATTTATGGGTGGGGGTTTATCGGCAAACAGTCGCCAAGCCTTTGAAGACATCATGCACATGGGCGTAGGAAAGGGATTTTTAAAAACCCCTTTTGTAAAGTTTGGAGCAAAAAGTGGAAATGCTTGGCGAATTCTAACCATTAGTGGCTATATTGAAACCCCAATGGGTGAGCATATTGTTTATGTATTCTTAAATCAGCAAAGTCCTCAAACCTATACCGTGCAGCCCCGACACTTGCGAGCCGCTTTCAATTGGATCAACCAAGGTATTTCGGTGTTACAAGATGACGATTGGCGCGAAATTGCCGCAAGCAAAGGTATGACCCTCGAGCAATATAAAGCCGAAGTGAAACAAGCCGCGCTCGAGGATAAATTGAAAGCGGCACAGGA
>JANYFS010000075.1 GCA_025359705.1 Deinococcales bacterium
CCTGTGCCTGTGGAAAGCTAATTTGATCTGCTAATTTGATTTAAAGATGTACTTCTTCAAGCAGCTCGAGGAGTTAAATTATAAATTGTTTATGCTTTGCTTCTCTAAACATAATAAGCTAGAATTATAGCGTTTCTCCCAATTTTTTAAAATACTTAAGCACTCTGCTTATATTTTTGCTCAAGATTCTGCGTACTGGGCGGGTTTGAAACCCGCCCCTACTTGATTTCTCCTATTTGATTTTTCTGTTATAATCTCGAGAAAAATGCCATATGCGGAATCAAAGTTATCAGAATCAGCGTTTTAAAAGGATAAAGTAACGAGACAATGAAAAAACTCGAGCGGGATAAAAAACCCAAAACCAAGTTGGATGTAGCAGATGCCTTTCGACGGGTCAAATTTGTAGCTCGCTGGTGGTTGATTATCATTTTGGTGGGCGTGTTGCTGTACTTTACTTGGACGCGCTTGGGCGGCTTGACTGCCTTGCTGTGGTTGCTGCCGATGGGCATAGTACTGATTGCCAGTAACTTCTATTACCGCCGCAAACCTGCCCTCGAGATCAAACGGATTCATGACAAACATGCCAGTGTGGGAAACCGCATCAAAATTCGGCTCGAGTGCAGTATTACCGCGCCGCTGCCTTTGCGCTTGCACTTTTCCGACCTGCCCCCCCGCACCCTAATTTTGGGTAATCCCCTCGAGCTGGGCGGGCTTTTTTGGGGTGTGCAACACCATACCCTCGAGAGTGAGATCAAACTGAATATGCGCGGTGAATTTATTTGGCCTGGCTTTAAAGTCTATTGGGCCGACCCGTGGGGCTTGTTTTGGTGGGAAACGCACCTGCCACTGTCCACCACCCTGATTGTTTTCCCAGACCAACACGCCATGCTGCTGCCCGAAATGCTGCGCCCACTGCTGGCAGACGGTAAACCTGGGGCCAGAATTGGTCTGGAAGATCCCTCGAGCCTGCGGGGGGTGCGCGAATACCAAGCGGGCGATGCGCTCAACCGCATTCACTGGCGGCAGACCGCCAAATATGCCTTTACGGGTGTGCCTATGGTGCGCGAACTCGAGCGGGTCAGCAGTGCCTCGATGCACCTGCACATCGACACTCACGGCAGCGAGCGCTTTTTGGAAAGTGCGGTCAAACTTGCCAGCAGCATCGTGCGCTTGGCGGAAGCCGAATACCAAAGCATCCAACTTTCCACCTCGAGCGACCTGTCCACTTTTGGGCGCGGCAATGATGCGCTCATTTCGGGCCTAACTTTGCTGGCACGGGTACAGCGCAACCTTGAGGACAGCCAAAGCATTCCCCTACCGGTATTCGGGGCCAACCTGATTGTGATCACCGAGCGCCCCCACCTCGAGCTGGTGGAACAGGCGCTCAAAGCACGGGCCAAAGCCTCGAGGGTGCTGCTGCTGGTGATGCACGAAGGCTTTTATCTGGAACCCCAAGAAACCCCCCGCCGCATCTGGGCGGGATTGCACGAAAGCGTCCAACAGCTCGAGCGGCGGGCGGCGATTCTATCCGAACACGGCATTCGGGTATTTCTGTTGCGTGGCAACCAAAGTGTCCTCGAGCTATCGGGCCGCCAAGGATGATGATTTGAATTTATCCCTCGAGCTGAAGAAAGACCCTAATATGATCCTTGACTTCATCAATATATTTCTGATTGTTGTGTAGTCGAGACATCAAAATTGCGCCTTCGATCAGCATCAGTAACACTTTGGCGCAAGATGTGGCCTGTATTGTGCTGGGGATTTCGCCCGCGTTTTGGCCTTGCACAATAATCTGGCACAAAAAATCTTCAAACACTTTTGTGGCATATTGGGCGCGTTCTTTTAATTTGGGATGGCTCGAGTCGGATTCTACCGATACATTCAGTAGCGGGCAGCCTCCCATCATAATGCCATCCCGAGCAGTACGGCAAACCACCTCCATCAGTGCTTTAATCCTCGAGCTACTATCATGGGTACTGGCTTGGGCGGCTTGGTGGGCAGAGTACAGCATTTTTAAAGCATAATCAAAAGAAGCAAGTGCTAAATCATCTTTATTTTTGAAATGGTTGTACAGTCCACCTTTTTGCAAGCCTGTAGTATCCAAAATATCTTGAATACTGGTAGAACTGAAGCCTCGAGTGTTAAACAGCGGGGCTGTTTCCTCAATAATTCGCAATTTTGTAGCATCACCCTTTTTCATGGTCATATTTTTATTATAAACAAGTCTACCCTTATAGTTGCTGCAAATGGTGATGGGTATGATAATTGGTGCATTGTAACCATTGCAGCGGGCGCAGTGGGCCAAAAAAGGGATGCTCGAGGGTGCGGGTATCGTCCCAATTGGTGCTGGAAATCAGCTCGAGCAATTCGGTGTGCAATTCGACCCACAACGGCTCGAGTTCTTCCCAAGTTTTGCCCGAACTGGGCAGCCCTCGAGGTGGAGATTGCGGTTTGCCCTTTTTGAATTCACCTTTGGGCATGGAGATTTCTGGCAGCTCTACACGCTTAAAAAGCTGAACGATACGCAGAAACAGGCTCGAGATCAGAATCACATGCTCGGTGATTTGGGCCGCTGTCCAAACCCCTTCCCCTCGAGGTTCCATCCATAAGGCTTTCTTTTTGGCTACTGCTGCTTCAAAGGCGGCTTTTTCTTGCAACAGCACAGCTTTGGCAGCTTCG
>JANYFS010000087.1 GCA_025359705.1 Deinococcales bacterium
AATTACACCGGCGATGAAATCGAAGGGTGCTTGATCTACCGTTTTGAACGCGAGCAAAAGATCAAACGCTGGAAACCCCGAAATCCCCAAAAATGGGACCAAATCCAGCCTTGGGTGGAGCAAGCGTGGGAGGCCGCCTCGAGTGATGCGGTCTTGGATATCGCCTATCACATCCTCGAGCTGCTGGGACTCAACCCTAACGATTCCGAGCAAAATTTACCTCAGCAGGTCTCTGCCGATGGGGGCAACGAAGCCAACTCCTCGAGCGCGGATGATTCAAATGAGGAGCAACCTGGCTCGAGTGAAATGGCAGAGGATCAGGAGGCTCAGGAAGCACGAAGCGAAGCCAACGGCAAAAACCCCAATCCCTCGAGTGTTGATGATCCAAGCGAAGGGGAAGGGCAACTAGGCTCGAGTGAAGCGGCAGAGGATCAGGAGGCAGGAAGCGAATCATCGCAACAAAACGGGGATCAAAGAGCAATACATCAGCGGGTCATCAGCCAAAACGATTGCGAAGAAGAGGATGTGGACACCCATACCCTAAAAACAACCTCGAGCGTATCGGTGGGCAGCAAAGGGCCACCCACCCCACCCAGCGAGTTTGAACCGTGTTATGGCCCGCTCGAGCAAAAAGTACGCCCTTACGCTCGAGTAATCGCGCAACTCTTGGCTCCCCCCCAACTGCCCAAGCGAACTTTGCCGCATGGTTCCAGAGGAGATTTCAGTCTCGAGCGGCTGATTGGGCAACATGAAAAGGTTTTTGAGGCTAAAAGCATCCCGGGCCGCGCCAAACCCATCAGCTTAAGGATTCTGATCGATCAGTCTGGCTCAATGCAAACCCATATCGAGCAGGCCCGCCAAGTGGCCATGACCCTGTTGGTAGCAGGCGAAATCAGCAAAAGCGAAGTGCTGATCTGGAGTTTTGACACCTACGTTTATCCGCTAGCCTCGCCCCACATCCCCCTCGAGCAGTCCAAAGCTAAAATCAGCGCTCTAAGAGAACAGGGTGGAACTTGGCTAAATCCCGCTTTAGAGACCGCCCTCAAGTACCCCGCAGTACCGAACACGTTGAAAGTAGTGGTGATCATTTGTGATGGGGTCTTGGAACAAGAGGATTACCAGTCTTGCCAAGTGTTAGCTAAAAACCAATTGATCTTGCCCATTTTGATTGGGGAAGGATCCCAAGCTAAAGAGCGCTATTGCCACACCTTCGGACGTGCAATTACCCCCGAACCCACCTGCTTGGTGCAGGGAATTCGCCGCTGGATCTCGAGTTTGTCCGCCTACCGTTAAGCCAGCTCGAGAACCATTTCTGTATCTGCTCGAGCAGGTGAAGCACTTTCTTTTGCACGCTCGAAGGATTAAAATTTTCTTAGAAGCCATATTTGGTTTCTCGGTCTCCGCTTTTAAGCGGATTCCTTCACTCAAAATCGAGTGGAGGAATCCACTCGAGAGGAGATCTTATGAAGAAAATAATCAAATATGCCCTCCTGGGCATTTGGATCGTCCTGATTGGGCTATCATTTTACGAGATGGTGGGCAATATGCTCACCATCTCGTAACGAGCGGTCACTCTGGCCGCCTCGAGGCGCTGGGTTTTCTCGGCGCCTTCATTGTGCTGGTGGTAGGTTACGCCATCACTCGAGAATAAATTTTTAGGAGCTGCGGCTCCTACTTTTTTTTGGAAACATCGTTAATCACAACACAAACAAAAGTTGCCACTGTCGCAAAGAATGCAGCGAACCAAATATCTTTGGTGAAAAACCAAAGCCCGAAAAACGCAACGAGAACGGTGATGGTGTAGCCTCTACTGATGGTGGACATGTCTAAGAGCATACCCCGCCAAACCCCTTAAAAGGGGAACCTCTGGGGTATTGTGGGTCATCCTTAACCAGACTATTTTCACCAAAACCACAACCTCACTTTCACTCGAGCAAATACCACGTCTCAGACAGCTTTAAATTGACCGTGCGCTACAAGCCTCAAGAAGGAGCCTGCAAAGTTTCTCGGGGGATAAACTATCCCCTAAAAACGAACTTAAAAGCAGAGTATCTTCCAAAACCCTTATCTTGGGAAGCTCGAGGGCAAAAATCACGTTCAAAATAAATCATCAACAACTTTTTGCTGTACTTGCGTGTCATCCAGTGCCTGAATCATCAAGGAATTGAGTACCTGCCACATCTTAAGTTTAGGGTGACGTTCTTTCAATTGATCATAGAAAGCATGAAACTGCTCGAGGGTACTTTCCGGAATACGCTGGGTAAAAGGAACCAAGGTAGCCACTCGAGCCTCGGGGATACTCAAGGTGGGGCTTAATTTGACCTCGAGGGGTTTAGGGGTAGGTTCGGATGCGGGGCGCAGCTTATCAAACTTGTTCATCCCAAAATCTCCTTGACCACCAATTCATAATCCATCCAGGCCCGTTTTGCCCTGGGGTCGCGCTTGACCTCGCGGACGGTTACCCCATCAATCATGGCTTTGCGAAAAGCTGCGCTCGAGCGAATCTCAGCCCCGAACAAGGGGATACCCGCATCGAGCAGCATTCCTCTGGCATCGTGACCATCCACTGAGGGATAGGTAGGAACGTCGGTCAAAAGAACTTTATAGAGCACCCCTTCATTTTTTAGTGTCTCGAGGGTACGCATCAGAACCCGCAAAGAAACAGCTTCAGGCTTGCTGGGAATCACCAAAAAATCACTGCGCTTGGCCAGCGAAAGCAGACTTTCTTCTCCGCCTTTGGTATCCACCACCACGAAATCAAAATGATCTAGAGAACCTGAAAGATCGTCGAGGTGAACGGTTTCAAAGCCCAGACCAGGGCCAGCAGCCACCCAATCGGTAGCGCTACGGTTGCGGTCTCCATCTACGAGTAAGGTTTTCCCTCGAGCTGCGAACAGGGCGGCGAGGTGCAGCGCGGTTACGGTTTTGCCCACCCCTCCTTTGTCATTACCAATGCTGATCAGTTTCATGCTTTTAGAATAGCATACAGAATTGATTCTGCAATTAGTTTCAAAAATGATTTCAAAACTAAAATTGTTTTTGATTTTGCATTTATTTTCTAGAGGGAAAAATCTATCCCAGTCGTATTTTTCCAAAAAGAAGAATGCCCGAGGTTCGGGTGGTGATTTCATAAATGCTTTCAATTTTGAAATCTATTTTGAAATTATTTTTGTATTTTTATCCCATTTTTGACTTGAATCTGTGGGTTCAAACTTGACAAGTGTCGCCTGTCACCCAAGCATTTTCGAGCATTTTGATTTCAAAATTGATTTTGTTTCCGAAATCAACTATTCCCAGAACCCCATATTTTCCCAAAAATCCCTCTTCACAGAATCCCCTACAACCCCCCTCGAGCGCCCTCCTCCCAGAAATCCCCACCCCAATATCTTAACCCCTTTAAAATCTCTCACAGCTCGAGCCTCAACACTACCCTTATGATAATATACATTATCATAAGCTTATGACCTTAGAGCTCGAGCGCTACCAAGCTGATCCCCTCTCCCATGTCCAACCCTGGCTCGAGCCTGAAACGCGCAAACGTGAAGCCGTACGCGCCGCCCGTGATCACTCCCTCGAGACCCTCTGGTCCCTCACCGAAGCCTTTCATCAACTTCACGGCGGAGGAGGGAAGAGTCCCCACACCCTGCGTACCTACAAAAATGGTTTGAAACTCTGGCTGCGCTACTGTGCAAAACAAGCGGTAG